>NZ_JALXVO010000001.1:0-212777 GCF_025151705.1 Paenibacillus sp. p3-SID1389
TGTAACCGTCAAGTACCTTTGAACAAATTTCGCGAATTTATTTTCAACAACTAGAAATTTTCAAATATGGTTTGGCGGTGCTTGAGCCGGTAGCTGTCTCCTGTCAGGTGAATCACCTCGCTTCGATGCAGGATCCGGTCCAGAATGGCGGTTGTGACGGCCGGATCCCCGAGCAGTTCTCCCCAATCTTCCGGTCCTTTGTTGGACGTCAGGATGATGGAGGCCTGCCCATACAGTTTGTTGATCAACTGAAAGAACAAGTGAGCCTCCTGCCGATCCAGCGCCATGAACATCAGATCGTCCAGAATCACCAGATCGGAACGGATGATCCGATTCACCCGCAGCTGGGCGTTTCGGGAAATCTCTTGCGTCTTCAAGAGATGCAACAACTGATCCATCGTGACGAAACTGACGCTATATCCTTGATTCAATGCCTCGACGCCCAGTCCAATCGCCAGATGCGTCTTCCCGACGCCTGGCGGGCCCAGAAAGAGCAAGTTATAATGCTGCTCCAGCCACATCAGTTCCCGAAGTTGCTGCAACTGACGTTGTCCCAGGGACGGTTGTTCGTCGACCCGAAATTCGTCCAACGTTTTCAGTTCCGGGAACGCGGCGCGTTTGTACCGACGGGCAAACTGCTTTTCTTCCCGTTTTTTCAACTCGTACGAAAGCACGCGCTGCAAACACTGGCGGTAACTCCACTGCCTGGTTTCGGCTTCCATCAGGAGTTCGTCCAGCGCCCCAGCGGCGGCGGTTAACTGCAGCGCGCTGAATACGGACTTCAGTTCCATCGTCGCTTCACTCATCGGGCTCCCTCCAGGATGGCTTGATATACGTCAAACGGGCGAACTTGCGGCTTCATCTTCAGTTTCTGCCGTTCCGGCTCGCTGAGCAACCGGACATCGGTCGGAACGGCTGGTGCCGCGGCCGATTTCAGAGCCGCGTAATAGTGCAGGGCATCCACGAAATCCGTGGCCTGGTAGAGTCGATGTTTCAGACAATAGGCCAACGCTTGCGCCAGCACATCCGGATCCGCGTCTTTGGCGTGTCGATCGATCCATTGCAACTGGTCCCGAATGTAACGCGGTTTTTGTTCCCGGATAACCGCCAGATAGGATCGGGCTTGCGCCGGTTCTGGAAAGCGGGCGGCCACGTGTTCCATATAGGCGCCAATCCCTTTGGAACGATCCCGGGCATGGTTGGTGTTTTTGATGAGTTTGCCTTTACCCGCATGCAGCGGATGGCGGGCCAGTTCCTCGCCGGTTGCCGGATCGAACGCCACCAACTGCTTGTCCGGCGTCACGCGAATCTCCACAGACGTGTCCGTGCCGGTGTAGGTGCCAAGCGGCAGCGAGTACCGGTTCCCCTGAAAGACAATCGTATTGTCTTTTCGCACCCGTCTTGTTATACTGGGTGCAGAATTGGTTTGTATTTTTTCGGGAACCGGCAGGAGATGGCGCCGCTCTTCGGCGAACACGTCCGCCGGTATTTTTTTGGTCGTGTGATGCATTCGCCCGTTTCCGGTTCGGTTCAACCAAGCCAAACAGTCTTCGTTCCACCGGTCGATGTGGGTAAACGTCCGATGGCGCGCAAAGTTGCGTTTGACGAAACCGACGACGTTTTCCACCCGCCCCTTGCTTTCCGGATCTTGCTTGCGGCACATGCGAATCTGAAATCTGCGCTGCCGGACGTAGGCGGCAAATTCGGCCTTCAGAATCAGATCGCCGTGGTTTTCGCTTACAAGCAGAAGATGATCCTGGTCATAGACGATCTCGCGAGTCATGCCGCCGAAAAATTCAAAGGCGTTCTCGTGGCAGCGGATCACATCCGCCGTGGTAAACGGTCGATCCTGCCATTCCACGTATTTGTACCGGGAATGGGACAGGACAAACGTGATGCACCATAACCGTACGGGATGCTGATGAAGATCGTGCGTTCTCGTTTCGCCGAAGTCAACTTGCATCTGCTGTCCCATGGGCGGGTCTTCCACCGCTTCGTACTGGCGCATCGGTTTGCTTTTCGGGATACCATGCCGCTCACGCAAGTGCCGGACGAAGTGCCGAACGGTGCTCTCGCAGACGTTGGCATCCAAGCGCCGTTCCTTCAACCAGTCATGAATCTGAGCGGCCGATAGGTCCGGATATTCCCGCAACCATTGAAGAACTTGGGATTCAAACGGATCCAGCTTCTTTCGCCGCGTCTTCACCGATTCGATGAATGCCTGCATTTCTTCCGGCGACATGTTCAGATATTTGTACACGGTGTTTCGAGAAATGTTCAGTTTGCGGGCTATCTGTGAAACATTGAGCCCCAACTGTTTCAGTTGATAGATTTCAATGTACATAGGCCACCTTTCCGCAGATTTCATTCTCCTCACCCTACACTGATGAATTTCCAGCTTGATTATATCGGGTGAGGGAGAATCAGGGAATTCGTGTTCAAGATTATTTCGTGTTTCTTGTTAATTTTATTTTAGCGGTTACACCTTCAGGAGCAGAAGACCATTAGCAAAATGCCCGTCAAATCAAGGTTTCTGCGGATTGTAACAGATCACATCGCAGAACAGAATGTTCCCGCATTCGGTGCATGTGGAGTGCTGTGCGTTGATAGAACGGAGCAAATAAGAAGCAGGTGGGTTCGAGAATCTGTAGTAGATTCTCGGTGACCCGTCTGCTTTTATTTTTTTATACACCTAAAAATATAAACAGCATTTTCATCCGATTGGGGGAGAATGAGGGAAGACAGGCGCCCGCTTAATTCCATAGTAAAATCGCTAGCTTCTCATAGGAATTTTGGGGAACTGGCCAAGAACAAAGAACGACTTCGGGTCTGTATTAGAAGCGCGGTTTTTGCGTCCATCTTCTCTATACAGGCAGGATAATCGATGTAATGCTTCCAGCTATAGCCATCCGTTACGTCTGGGAAAGAGCTGAAGTGGGGCATACCGTTATTTTCCTTGTCTGAAGATCAAGCTCTTTCTTGATTTTCAGGGCTATTTGGTTTCATAATGAAATTCTGACGAGATATGTATGAATATGCCTCTCATTGGGATAATGGTATTATTAATGTCATTATTGATGTCGCACAATTGAACTTGTGCGACATTTTGTTCATTTTTTGTTCAATATAGCATAGAAGATCGGGGATATTCAAGGATTAAAACGCTTCTTTTAGACAGTCTTCGACAAAATCCGGAGCTGCTTTTTTGATTTGTTCCACAGTATGTATATAACGCTGGGTCGTATTGATGTGGGAATGCCCCAGCGTCTGCTGCACCTGTTGAAGG
This sequence comes from Paenibacillus sp. p3-SID1389, assembly GCF_025151705.1. Classification (NCBI taxonomy): domain Bacteria; kingdom Bacillati; phylum Bacillota; class Bacilli; order Caryophanales; family Paenibacillaceae; genus Paenibacillus; species Paenibacillus sp. p3-SID1389. The sequence goes on from NZ_JALXVO010000001.1 coordinate 3,287, forward strand.
GACGCCCCGTTGAGCAAAGCCAAAGTTGCATTGGTGTGCCGTAACCAGTGAGGCGTAACTTTTTTGGAAAAATTGGCTTTTTTACGGGCGATTTCGATGATTCGTTCAATCTGACGGGGGGTAAGCGGGAATACTTTGCCGCTTCTTCTATTTTCCATACGGTATGTACAAAGCAGCTTCCAGAGCATATCCGGCACTTTGACCTCCCTTTCTTTCCGCCCTTTGCCATTACGCACGGTCAACCAAATCGAAGTTCCCATGGGATCGGTATGAAAATCGTCCCATTCGATAGAAACCAATTCGGAAACCCTCAAACCGAGCATGACCAAGGTCAGACCGATAGCATAATTGCGAAGCCCCATCGTGTTTAATTGCTGCAATATCTTTACAACCTCATGTTTCGTTAAAAAATGACGGCTGCTGTTATTTGACACTTTAGGCTTCTTGATACATGCTGACGGATCGTGGGTAAAGCATTGAATATTCGGGCTATTCCCCCACTTATATAGGGAACGAAGAGGAGTCAGCAAAACGGAAATCGTTGCCGCTGCATATTTGCATGGGTGATTCCCATCCCCTTCGAGCAAGCTCAGTTTATATAGCTCGATATCCCTCCAGGTAATGTCATTCAGCCTCTTTGGATTGATGAAGCTTTGAAATCGCTTAATCGCGTATTTATAATTTCGCAACGTATGTTTTGAATGGTGGTAGTTCGCCAAAAACATGCTGACAATGACTTCGTCCGTTAACTTCTCTTGCCCTTTCTCAGACAACTCCAAAATTCCGTGTTTCATGTTTGTCCCTCCTGTTGTCGCACAAGTTCAATTGTGCGAAATTGTACATCGTATGTCGCAAAATGTACATGACTTTATTTAGCAGCTATTCCATATCCCTAAGGGGGTGTAAACGAGTGGAAGTTTCACAGCAAGAGCAGCATCAAGACCAGTACATCGTGATTGAACTGGGCGCGGAAAAATACGCTCTAAAGCTTGCTGAAGTCTATGAAATTATCAAAATGCAAAAAATCACGGCCATCCCTAACAGCAAGACATTTTTGGAAGGCGTTACGAATATTCGGGGGAGAATAGTGCCGATCATCAGCTTGCGTAAAAGATTTCAATTGAAAGAGGCGCCCGTCATTCCTAAAGCGAGAATCGTCGTGGTGAATTATAACGAAGAAATGATCGGCATCGTTGTAGATGGAGTGAAGCAAGTGATCAAGTTTGCCGATATCCAGCCTTCTAGCGAAATTGTTTCCGGAGTTGACGGCAGTTATTTTGAAGGGATTGGCCAGTCGGAAGAGGGGCTGATCGGCATCTTAAATTTAGAACATGTTCTTGTAGGGTAAGGGGGAAACCCGTATGAATCGTTCGGAAATGATGGGAGTCTTCCTGTCAGAAGCGGAAGAATTGCTCCAATTGCTGGAGATCGAGTTTCTGAATTTGGAACAGCACGGCGAGTCGCCGCAAATCATACAAAACATTTTTCGGATTGCTCATACATTAAAAGGTTCGTCCGCGGCGATGGGTTTCGAGGAAATGAAGCAACTGACCCATGAAATGGAAAATATTTTAGACAAGATCCGAAATCAGCTTCTGCCGGTGACGCAGCAGGTTGTGGATGTGTTATTTCAATGCTTGGATTATTTAAACGGGTTGAAAAGGGAAATTGAACAGCAAGGGGCTACAAAAACCAATATCGATGCGATCGTGCAGCAATTGCGGCTATTGGACAATGGGACGGAAGAGACCCTCGAATCGAAAAGCGGGATGTTGGAAAGCAAAAAACAGAGCTTAAAAAAGTGGATTTGCAAAGTTCGTTTATCCGAGCATTGCGAGATGAAGCTTCCTCGGGCACACCTTGTGCTGCATCATCTTAAGAAATGGGGAGACGTTATTTCGACGGAACCGGAATTGGACAGCGTCATCGAGGAAAGTAATCTCCATGAAGTTTCCTATATCGTCGAGACGAACGGGGATTCCGAATACCTAGAGCATTCGTTGAGCCAGCTTATGGATGTGGAAGCTGCTGAAGTGGCGCCTTTTTCAGATGAGAACTTGGCCTTGGCCGATGCTTTCATGCCACGGACAGATGCCGACAAGGAGGCGGAGCAACAAAACCCGATCCCCGGCCCGGACAGCAAAGAAGAGAAGAAAATAGGACAAACGATTCGCGTCGATGTGGAACATTTGGATAGCATTATGAATCTGGTCGGCGAATTGGTCATCGACCAGACAAGAATCGCCCAAGTCGGAAATTTGTTGCGCGATCGTTACGCTTCGGATGAAACGATCGATGATTTGGAGCTGATTTCCAATCATGTCGGCCGACTAATCGGAGAACTTCAAGAATCCGTGATGAAGACGCGAATGCTTCCCGTCGAGCGGTTATTCAACCGGTTTCCAAGGATGATGCGCGATTTATCCCGTACGTTGCACAAGGAAGTGAATCTGCTGCTTGAAGGGAAAGAAACCGAACTGGATCGGACTGTCATCGAGGAAATTAGCGATCCGTTGATTCACCTGATCCGAAATGCCGCAGACCACGGTATCGAAGAAGCGGAAGTTAGAAAAAAACTAGGGAAATCCCTTAAAGGGACGATCAAAATTAGGGCATCCCATCAAGAAAATCAAGTGGTGCTGACGGTAGAGGATGACGGGGCGGGAATCAACGCGGAGAAAGTAAAAGAATCCGCCATACGCAAACAATTGATTACTGCGCAAGAAGCCGAAACGATGTCTCAGCAGGAATTGATTCAACTTATTTTTCTTCCCGGTTTTTCGACAGCCGCCTCTGTCAGTGATATATCCGGCCGCGGAGTCGGGATGGATATTGTCCGCAATCATATCGAGAAATTAAACGGATTAATCGATGTGGAAACCCGTTTAGGCGAAGGGACGAAATTCACGATTAAGCTGCCTCTCACTTTAGCTATTCTTCGGGGACTGCTCATTAAGCTGCAGGAAACGACTTTTGCCTTGCCTATGAACAGTGTGATCGAAATCGTTCGTATATCGCACAAAGAAATCCACTCCGTTAAGGGACAAGCTGTTGTCAAAATCAGAGAAAAAATTGTTCCGCTCATCGCTCTGCACGATCTGTTTGGCATGCCCGGCGGCAGAAGAAAAACAAAACATGTATTTATCGTCGTTGTCGGACTGGCGGAAAAACGGCTCGGCTTGGTTGTTGATGAATTGATCGGCAGCCAAGAAATTGTAGTCAAATCGATCGGTTCTTATGTCGGACAGGTCGAGGGCGTTTCGGGGGCAACGGTGCTGGGCGACGGAAGCGTAGCGTTGATCCTGGATGTAACCGGCATATTCAAAGCGGCAAATAACCTTAAGTCTATCGAATCCAAACTTTTGGATGTGCGGGAGGGATGATCCGTTGACAGCTCCCCAACAAATCCAGCAATTGGTTACCTTTCGAATCGAAACGGAGGAATTCGGGCTTCCTATTGCGGATGTATATGAAATCATTTTTGTCCCTGCCATCACCCCGATTTCGCAAGCGCCAAAATCGATCGTCGGAGTGATTAATCTCCGCGGGGAAGTCATACCGGTCGTCGATCTTAGAATTCAATTTTTGAAAGAACCGGTGAAGTCGAAAAAGCAGCGCATTATGATAACCCGCTTCCAAGAAAGAGCGATCGGGTTATTGGTCGATGAAGTGAAAGAGGTGCTGCGGATCGATGAAAACAGCTTGGAGCCGGTTCCCGACACGCTTGTGACCTCACAAACGGCTTATATGCGAGCCATCTGCAAAATGGATCATCGTCTCATCGTTTTGCTTCATCTGGAACATTTGATAGATACCATGGAAATGAATTCTATCATCCGTGAAATTGATCATAAGGAGGAGAACGTTCTATGAGCACTTTGAAGAAAAACATGGCTTACAAATTTATGAGAGCCGCAGGCGTTTCCGAAACGATTGAAGCGGCTATCGCCGATTCCAAAAGGTTAGAACAAAATTTGCAGGATCTGGCCGCAATTGCGGAACAGATCTCTTATGGGACCAGCCAGCAGGCGTCAGGCATGGAATCCACATCCGGCGTTATTGTGGGGATATCGACATCCATTCAAGGGGTAAGTAACCATTCAGATCGTCTGGCGGCTTCCGCCAGTGAAATCTCGGAGGCTATCCAAGAGATGGTCGCTTCCGTACAGCAGGTAGCCGGGAACAGCGAGAGTACGGCAAGCTCGGTAGAGCAAATTTCCGCGTCGATTGAAGAAATGGGGCAATCGATCAAAGGCGTGGCCGGCAATGCGGCGAGCCTGACCGCTTCAGCGGAAGAAACATCGAATGCCATTCAGGAGATGGTCGCCTCCATTCAGCAAGTAGCCGGGAACAGCGAGAGTACGGCAAGCTCGGTAGAGCAAATTTCCGCGTCGATTGAAGAAATGGGGCAATCGATCAAAGGCGTGGCCGGCAATGCGGCGAGCCTGACCGCTTCAGCGGAAGAAACATCGAATGCCATTCAGGAGATGGTCGCTTCCATTCAGCAAGTAGCCGGGAACAGCGAGAGTACGGCAAGCTCGGTAGAGCAGATTTCCGCGTCGATTGAAGAAATGGGGCAGTCGATTAAAGGCGTGGCCGATAATGCGGTGAGCTTGACCGCTTCGGCGGAAGAAACTTCGAATGCGATCCAGGAGATGGTCGCTTCCATTCAGCAGGTTGCCGGAAATGCTGCAAGCACGGCAAGTTCGGTTGAACAAATCTCCGTGTCCATTGAGCAGATGGGAAAATCGATTCGCGGCATTGCTGCCAATGCAGATGAGTTGGAGCAAATCGCCGGTGATACCTCCGCTTCGATTCAGCAAATCGCGGCCTCGATTGAACAGGTGGCTCAAAATGCGCAAAACGTGAATTCACTGACAAGCCAGGTTCAAACGGATGCCCAAAATGGCCAAAAGGCGGTTAGTCAGTCCCTCGCGGGAATGAAAGAAATTGCGAGCGTCGTTAAACAGGCCTCCGGCGTCATGAGCAATTTGGGAAAAAGTTCGGAAGAAATCGGAAGCATCATTGAAGTGATCGATGATATTGCCGAGCAGACCAACCTTCTGGCGCTTAACGCCGCAATTGAAGCTGCGAGGGCGGGCGAACACGGAAAAGGGTTCGCAGTTGTGGCCGATGAAGTGAGAAAACTCGCTGAAAGGAGCGCAAAAGCCACCAAAGAAATTGCCCAATTAATTAAAGGGATCCAAAGCGAAACAACCGATGCCATTAAAGCGATCGAAATCGGCATGGTCAAAGTCGAACAAGGAAATAAATTGGCGGATGAAACAGGCATAGCCATCGAAAAAATCGTAACCGGAGTCGAGAAAATTACGAACGAAATCAGACAAATTACGACGGCCACCGTTGAACAGGCTAAAGGAAGCGAACAGATTGTTAAAGCCGTAGGCGCATTAACCAATCAAGCGGAGATGATGACGCAGGCGACGAAGGAACAAGCCGCCGGCGTCGAAGAAATCGTGAAAGGCGTTGTGAACGCCCGTGAACAGGTGCGCCAGATCACCGTAGCGACCGGCGAACAGGCCAGACAAGGTGAAAATATCGTAAGAGCGGTGGAAAATGTAGCAAGTCAAGCAGCGATGGTGACGCAGGCGACGAAGGAGCAGGCCATCGGCGTCGAAGAGATCATCAAGGGAGTCGTGAACGCCCGTGAACAAGTGCATCAAATTACCGTAGCGACGGGCGAACAAGCTAAGCAAGGTGAAAATATCGTAAGAGCGGTGGAAAATGTAGCAAGTCAAGCAGCGATGGTGACGCAGGCGACGAAGGAGCAGGCCGCTGCCGTCGAAGAAGTCGTTAAAGGTGTCGTGAACGCTCGCGAACAGGTGCGGCAAATCACTGTAGCGACGGGCGAACAGGCTAAGCAAGGTGAAAATATCGTAAGAGCGGTGGAAAATGTAGCAAGTCAGGCCGCGATGGTGACGCAGGCGGCGAAGGAGCAGGCCATCGGCGTTGAAGAGATCATCAAGGGAGTCGTGAATGCCCGCGAACAAGTGCGTCAGATTACTGCAGCTACAGTGGAACAAGCAAAACACGGACAGGATATTGTAAAAGTTGTCGGTAACCTTACAAAACAGGCTGCCGAAATTACGGAAGCGGCGAAATTTCAAACGAAAGAAACAAACAACCTTGAAAAGGCGATATCCGAAGCAAAGCGCGCTGCTGAGCGGAATATTCAAGATGCGGGAAGAATGGTTGCAGTGGCGAGAGAATTGGCAGACCAATCTTCCACAATAAAAAATTCACTTCGTATTTTAATATGAACCATGGAGAGGACGCTAAAGGCTTAGTCCAAGAGCTGCTCATATAGGAGTTGCAAGATGAAATGAATATGGAGTACTTAAGCGAAATTCAGGATCATAAGATGCGCCTCAAAGATTTGGCGCAAATGATTTATGATCTTTGCGGACTGAATTACTTGGACAATCTTCCGCTACTGGCCTCGAAAGTCTCAAAGAGACTATCCGGTCTGAATATGACGTTCGGGGAGTACATCGAATGCTTAACAAGGAACCCGCAAGAATGGGATCACCTTGTTGAACTCATTACGAACAACGAAACCTATTTTTTTCGTGAAGAGAGTCAGCTCAATGAATTGAGCCATGTGATTCTTCCCCAATTCCGTGATAAAAAATGTATTCGGATTTGGAGCGCCGCGTGCTCCACGGGAGAAGAACCTTACAGCTTGGCGATGACCATCGCAGAATCAGGCATTGTACCGCTAAAGTCTGTACATATCATTGCAACCGACATTAATCGAAAGGTTCTGCAAATCGCAAGACGCGGGTGGTACCCTAAGAATTCGTTATGCTTCCGCCGGACTCCTAAGGAGATGTTGGACAGGTATTTTATTCCGCAAGATGATGGATTTCAAATCATGGGCTTCATCAAAGACAGGATTGAATTCCGGTATGCGAATCTCTTAAATGACCAGGATTTGGCGCCGGTCGAAAAAGTCGATATCCTTTTTTGCAGAAATGTGCTCATTTATTTCGATTCGGAAGCCACGCGACGGGTCATAGCGAAGTTTGACCGTTTATTAAATCCGGGGGGCTATTTATTTCTGGGACATGCCGAAACGCTCACAGGCATGAACACCAATTTCGAGACGATTCATGCTCATTCGACATTTTACTACCGAAAGCGGAGCAATGATTCGGGAGTTCATCATTTGGACGAGACTTTATCACAGGGAGGCAAAGCGAATTGAGTCGGTACGGTGTGCTCATCGTCGATGATTCCGCCTTTATGAGGAAGGCGATCAGCACCTTGTTCGAGAAGGATCCTGATTTTTTTATCGTGGGAATCGCCCGCAACGGCCTTGAAGCCATCGAAAAGATAGAGCGTTTCAAACCGGACGTCGTTACGATGGATGTGGAAATGCCGGAGATGGACGGAATCACCGCCTTGGAATTCATCATGAAGCATCATCCGGTATCGGTCGTGATGCTGAGCGAACTGACCAGCAAAGGAGCAGAAGCAACGCTAACGGCGTTGCAATTGGGCGCGGTAGATTTTTTCCCGAAAAGCTCTTTGATCAAGGACCCGATCGATCCGAAAATGATAGACGATTTTCTGATGAGGGTAAAGGCCGCCGCCAGCGCGAAATTGCCGATCAGAAACCATATTGCGTCTGCGAAAGAAATAGCGGCAGAAAAAAAGAGAAAGGGGGCCGCTGCCGTTGAACTGCTTATGATCGGATGCTCTACAGGCGGACCGTCGGCTATCCAATCCATTCTGCCCCGGTTTACAACCGACTTTCCTGCGGGAATTGTCGTTATCCAGCATATGCCGCCGGGATTTACCAAACCGTTGGCGGACCGTTTCAACACCATTTGTAATTTGCAGGTGAAAGAAGCGGAGGATGGCGATGTTGTGAAGCCAGGGGTTATCTATATTGCGCCTGCGGGGTATCAAGCCTTGTTTCAAAAAACAAATGACGGAAAGACGATTCTCAAAATCGTAGAGGATGACGGCAGATTGTACAAGCCGTCGATTGATGTTTCGCTTCAGTCCGCAGCTCCGATTTACCGCGATCGCTTGTTGGCCGTTATTCTTACCGGAATGGGGTCGGACGGGTTAATCGGCTGCGGTGAAGTGAAGCGGCAACAAGGTCATGTGATCGTTGAATCCGAAGAATCGTGTATCGTCTATGGAATGCCTAAAGTGGTTTATGAGGCGGGATACGCCGACCGGCAAGTCGCTTTGCCTCATATTTATCAAGAGATCCTATCTTTTATTTAGGACGATTTCTGTTCATGATTCGGTAACATTGCAAGGAGGTTCTAAATATGGAAAAAGAAAAGGAAATCCTCACACCTGAAGAAATCGAGGAAATCATCCGCAAATTGGAGCAAATCGATACATCAGATTCGGCGGGAGTGGAGTGAAATCGTTCAAGATCAACGTTGATCGGTACGTATAAAAATGTGATTTTTCGCCCGCCGGGATTTCCGGCGGACGAAAACAATCGCATCAATTCCGTTTGCTTAAAACATCCACGGCCAAAATGGCGTTGGCCACTTGTTCTGCCGTGATTTCACGGGAAAGGTTGTTCATCGTTTCATTCGGCGCCGTGGCGGCCTCGCCGACTTTCAGCAGCTCCTCAAAAGTCACATTCTCCAAATGCAGTTCCTCTAAAGTTGTCGGTAGACCGAGCTCCCGGTAAAAGTTAATGTACTTAACGATCTCCTCTTCGGGGTGAAGCTCAAGCACCAACTGAACAAGCGTTCCGTAAGCTACTTTTTCGCCGTGCGTTAAATGATGGATTTCGCCGGACAACACCGTCAATCCGTTATGAATCGCATGCGCGCCCGCTAGGCCGCCGCTTTCAAACCCAAGACCAGATAGCAGCGTATTGGCTTCGATCACCGCTTCGACGTGCTTGGTCACCAACCCTTTTTGCACGGCTTTATAGGCGGGAATTCCGTATTGGAACAATGTTTCTTCGCATGCCTTGGCGATGGCTTGCGCGGCGATGCTAGGTTTCCCGCCGGACATCGCGGTGCCGCCGCTTTTGACCGTAGCGCGCACTTCAATCCATGTCGCCATCGCGTCGGCAATGCCGGAAGCGAACAAGCGGGCCGGAGCTTTGGCCACGATGGCGGTGTCGACCAGGACGAGATCGGGATTTTTGTTGAAGAACCGGTAGGACTCGAACACGCCTTCGTCGCTGTAAATGACGGAGAGAGCGCTGGTCGGCGCGTCGGTCGAAGCCGTTGTCGGGACAATCACCACTTTAGTCTTAAGCTCATCCGCCACGACTTTGGAGGTATCCAGCGTTTTGCCTCCGCCTATCCCGATGACAAAATCAACCGATTGCGCTTGTCCTTCCTCGGCAATACGGCGTATTTCATTAACGGAGGCTTCGCCGTTGAATAAAACAAAATGATGTTCAATCTGCTCCGACGATAAGCTTTGGGTCACCGTTTCTTGGGTAATGCGCCAAACGACATCATCGGCGATCACGAGCGGTTTACGTCCCAACGCTTTGACGTATTTCCCCAAATCCCGCAAAGCGCCTTGACCTTGGATATACTTGTTGGGTGAAACAAAAACGATGTTTGCCATGTAGCTCTCCTCCTGCAACATTATAAATTCATCTTTCATTAATATCGCCTGCGCTTGGAAGAATATGCATTTTTAACATAATAACATAACAGACGGGGAAAGGCGCCCTTTAGAAAAGAGTTTATAAAATTTTAAATAAATTGCTTGAAAAATCTCCCTTCTCCCATTACAATCCTAATTGATAATGAGTTTCAATATCATTTAGGACAAACAATAGGGGGAGAAGGGGAATTATGTTGAAATTCAACAAAACGTTTCTAAGTATGATCCTTATTTTGATGATCGCCGCTTTGGTCGGCTGCGCAGCCGGCGGACCGGCAAAAGGGACTTCCGATACCGGCAGCCAGGCTGGCGCAGCCGTCGATTCGAATCAAGCGAAGAGCGGCGGAACGGACGCGGCTGGGGAAGAGATCCGGGTCGTCAAGCACGCCATGGGCGAAACGGAGATCAAAGGAACGCCTAAAAGGATCGTAACCTTGTTCCAGGGAGCCACCGATGTGGCCGTTTCGCTTGGAGTGAAGCCGGTCGGCGTGGTGGAATCCTGGGTGCAGCAGCCTATCTACGAATATTTGCGGGCCGATCTGGAGGGCGTAGCGATCGTCGGTCAAGAGACGCAGCCGAATCTGGAAGAGATACATAAACTTCAGCCTGATCTGATCATTGCCACGAAGACGCGGCACGAGGATGTTTACGAACAGTTGTCGCAAATCGCACCGACGGTCGTGACGGAAACGCTTTTTGACTGGAAAGAAACGCTGAAGACGGCAGGCGAGGCGTTGAATCTCAAGGACAAATCCGATCAGTTGCTCGCCGATTGGGATGCGAGAGTAGCCGACTTCAAGCAGAAGATGGGCGACCGCTTGCCGATCGAGGTAACGATCACCAATTTCAGAGCTGATCAGGTACGGATTTTCTATATGGGCTACGCGGGGAAAATTCTCAAAGAGCTTGGCTTTACAAGACCTCCCGGACATGATCAAGACATCTGGGGCGTTCAACTCGCTTCCAAAGAGAGCATCCCGGATATGAATGCCGACATCATCTTCAACTTCAATTCCGGCACCGATACCGAAGCGATTCAGAAAAACTATGAGGAATGGACGAAGAGCAAGCTATGGGCCAATCTGGACGCAGTTAAGAACGGCAAGCTCGTTCAGGTGGACGAAGTGGTGTGGAACAGCGCCGGCGGCTACAAGACGGCCAATATGCTGCTCGACGATCTGTACGAATATTTCGAGCTGAATTAATCGCAAGCAGGAAGGCCTGCCTTGAACAGGCAGGCTTTTTGCCGCATTTTAAATGACGAAGACGAAAGAGTGAGGAAATGTTTCCGCTTTTTGTACGGGAAAAATCGAAGCTGTTGGGGCTGGCGGCGCTGCTCGTTCTGCTTGTTGCGTCATGTGCCGCCAGCATGATCTTCGGCCGCACGGAAATTACGATTTCCACGGCGGTGGAGGCGTTCAGGAATTACGACGAAGAATCCGTCGAACATATCGTACTGCATACCGAGCGGCTGCCGCGGACGGTTATTGCCGCCGTCGTAGGGGCCGGCCTGGCGGTTGCCGGAGCGCTCATGCAGGCATTGACCCGCAATTCGCTGGCGTCGCCGAGTGTGTTCGGGATTAACGCCGGAGCGATTTTTTTCATCGTGCTGGCGGTCGTGCTGCTGTCGGTGTCCTCGTTAAAGGCGATGATGTGGTTCGGCTTTGCCGGAGCGGCGATTGCGGCGGTGATCGTCTATGCGCTCGGCTCGATCGGGCGGGACGGCTTAACGCCGATCAAAATCGTGCTGGCGGGCACGGCGATTACGGCTTTGTTCTCATCCTTCACGCAGGCCGTGCTCGTTCTGGACGGGACGGGGCTAGAGGATGTGCTGTTCTGGCTGGCCGGCTCCGTCAGCGGGCGGACGCTGGAGATGCTCTATCCGGTTCTGCCGTATATGGCTTTGGCGGTGCTAACCGCTCTCTTCATGGGCCGGGCGATCAACCTGATGTTGACCGGCGATGATATTGCCAAAGGCATGGGGCAGAACGTCGTGCTGGTCAAAACGCTGATGGGGGCCGTCATTGTGCTTCTTGCCGGAGGTTCGGTGGCCGTCGCCGGCTCGATCGGTCTCGTCGGACTCATCGTGCCCCATATGATGCGCGCCCTGGTCGGGAACGACTATCGCTGGCTCATTCCTTACTCGCTCGCAGGGGGAGCGGTACTGCTGCTATGGTCCGATGTAGCCGCCCGGTTGGTCATTCTGCCGGACGAACTTCCGCTTGGCGTCGTGACCGCCTTGATTGGCGGGCCGTTCTTCATCTATATCGCCCGCAAGGGGGGAACGAAGATATGAAGGAAACGATCATGGTTCGCAGCAAAAAAGATACCGTATCTTTCCTGATCGAGCGCAAGGCGGCGCTCGCCATTGCCGTGCTAGCCGTCCTGGTTCTGCTCGCCGCTGTGGCCGGACCAAGCCTAGGCGGCGACATCCTGTCTCCGCTGGAAGTGCTCCGGACGATCTTGGGGCTAAACGCCGGGGAGCATGATTTCGTCGTGCTCACGCTGAGACTGCCGCGGGTGCTGCTGTCCCTGCTTGTCGGCGCGGCGCTGGGCATGTCCGGCGCCATCCTGCAGGGGGTCATCCGCAACCCGCTCGCATCTCCGGATGTCATCGGCATCACCGGAGGCGCGGCGGTGGCGGCGGTCGGTTTCGTCTCGCTGCTGGGAGGCGCGCTCAGCATCAAGCTGCTGCCGGCGTTCGCGGTTGCCGGCGCCATTACGGCTTCGCTGGTCATTTACGCGCTGGCTTGGAAAGAGGGGGTCACGCCGATTCGCCTGGTGTTGATCGGGATTGGCATATCGGCCATCACCGGCGCCGGCACCACGTTTATGCTGATCCTAAGCCCGTTCTACACCGCCGGGCAAGCTTACATTTGGCTAACCGGCAGCGTGTACGGCGCTTCCTGGGCGGATGTTTACACCATTCTGCCGGTGATCGTGCTTATCGTGCCGCTGGCCCTTTGGCTTGCGCGCAGCCTGAATGCGCAGGCGTTCGGCGACGACCTGGCCGCCGGGCTTGGCGTTGCCGTTCAGCGCCATCGTCTGGCGCTGCTATTTTGCAGCGTGCTGCTCGCCGGATTTGCGGTATCCGTGGCCGGCACCCTCGGCTTCGTCGGCCTGATCGCACCGCATATCGCCAGAAAGCTGGCGGGCCGCATGTTCGGCAGCGTGCTGCTCGTGTCGGCGCTGCTCGGGGCTCTGCTTGTGTTCAGCGCCGATTTGATCGGACGGACCGCATTTGTGCCGCTGGATGTTCCGGCCGGGGTGTTCACGGCGGGAGTGGGCGCGCCTTTCTTCTTGTACTTGCTGTTTAAGAACAGAAACCAATTTTGAATAGGGGGAGAACCGTGAGTATTTTGGAAGCGAAAGACCTTACTATCTCCTATGGAGCGGAGCCTGTGATCGAAAATTTGAACTTGACGATACCGAAAGGCCAAATCTCGGTCCTGATCGGCAGCAACGGCTGCGGTAAGTCCACGCTGCTGCGCACCATTGCGCGCCTGCAGAAGCCCCGTTCGGGCACGGTGCTGCTGAGCGGGGAAGAGATCGCCAAGCTGCCGAGCAAGGAAATCGCCAAGCGGATGTCCATTTTGCCGCAAGGTCCTTCCTCCCCGGAAGGCTTGACGGTGAGCCAACTCGTCAGGCAGGGAAGATACCCGCACCAGAGCTGGCTGAAGCAATGGTCGCGTGAGGATGAACGGATGGTTCGCCTGGCGCTTCAGGCCACGCGCCTGACGGAACTCGCGGACCGACCGGTGGACGCGCTGTCGGGAGGGCAGCGCCAACGCGCCTGGATCGCCATGACGCTCGCCCAGGGAGCGGAAACGTTGCTGCTCGACGAACCGACGACCTACCTCGATATGAGCCATCAGATCGAAATCCTCGATTTGCTGTTCGAATTAAACGAGAAGGAGCGTCGCACGATTGTGATGGTTCTGCACGATCTGAATTTGGCCTGCCGCTACGCCCATCATATCGTCGCGGTCCACGGAGGGTCCATTTACGCCCAGGGACGGCCAGAGGAGATCGTGACCCGCGAGATGGTCCGCACCGTCTTTCGGATGGACTGCGAAATTGCTGTCGATCCGCTGTTTGGCACACCGCTGTGCATTCCACATGGAAGGGGCAGGAATGTTCATGAAGAACAACGCTATGGCCACCTGGCTTGAGCCGGAGGAATTTCAGGTGCTGTCCGACGAGTACCGCTTAACCCGAGAGCCTTCCGCCGACCGGACGTTCTCCATTCCGTTTACCGACCTTTTAAATCCGGAGAGAAGCGAGGCTTATTTTCGCGGCGTAAGCGGCATTTTCGAGACCGACTCGCAGTCGGCGGCCGTCTCGCTTTTCGCCAAGCGGTATGCCTTTCTCGTTATCGCTTCCAATTTATACGCGATGTCTTGCTTCAATAAGGGATTGAACCTGGAACTGGAGAACGGCTGGATCGAGTCGTGCTATCAGGGGCAGGCCTGGCTGCCCAAGGCGCGGCTGAAAGACTGGCAGGCCAGCGAGCCGCAAGCGGATCAGCGCAGCGAATGGCGCGATCTGATCCTTGAACGGATGTTTGCCGGTAATCTGTCCCGGGTATGGAACGGCGTTTCCAAAACGGCGCGGATCTCCAAAGCGCTGTTATGGGAAAACACGGCCATTTATGTCTATTGGTTGTATGAGAAAAAATTTGCGGAAGGAGCGGGGCCCGAGCAACAGCGGCGGATGAAAGAGGATTATCATTATTTGCTTCACGACGCGCCGCCCCGCCTGTTCGGCGAATCCCGCAATCCGCTCAAGCGGTTCGACAGTCCGAAAGTGTTCAGGGACGGTTACGACAAGCCGCTAAGAGTGCGTAAAACCTGCTGCCTTTATTATTTGACGTCGGATGAGCCGGGTGATTACTGTTCGACGTGCCCCAAACGGACTTAATACGCCTTCTCCATCAAAGATAACCGCTACATCACTGCCACGCCGACGATATCGGTACCCGCTTAGAATCCCCTTGTCAGAATATGAATATCGGCTTTCCTGCCGCCATATCAAAAAGCATGTTCTGCCGTTTCCGCGCCGTCGGTCTAGCGCAACCCGCACTGGCCGATGGCTTTTGCTTCCGCATTCCTTTTCTGTGCAAAAGATGAATATTTTCCCTTTAAAGATAAATATTGACAATTTTAAATCAGGTCACGTAAGATAGTTTTATAAATGATAGTGATTATCATTATCATCAAAACAATCCGACGGGCTTTCACAAACCCTCCTTAAGTCAACAAAGGCAAAGCTCGCCGGATAGGAAGGAGGGGTTATCATTGACGTATCCGACCGGGAGCCGAAATGCGCTTAACCGGCTGCTGATCAACAAAGCCAGAGAAATGGGCATCGGCTGCCGGCTGCTCCTTGCGGGGTGCGAGGATTTTTTGGAGCTGAGCTATCAGGGCAGGAGCATCGTGATCAACAAAACGAGATCGCATCGGCTGTCCTTGATTGCCGGGCTGCTGGCCAAGAATAAAGAGGCTACAAATTTGCTGCTCTCGCAACGGGGGCTTCCCGTGCCGCCTTATATGGTCGTTTCGGAAACGGGGGCGGAAGCGGTCCGGTTCCTGCAAACTCATTTGTCCGTTGCGGTCAAGCCGCTCGACGCAAGCGGCAGCGCCGGCGTCACGTTGGACGTCCGGACCGTGCCGCAGCTTGAAACGGCTATCCAAAGGGCGGGAAGCTATGGCGGTAAGGTTATGCTCCAGCGGTTTGTGCCGGGGGCGGATTATCGCGTCCTGGTGATCAACTACCGCATCGCGGCGGTTACCGAGTATCGCCCTGCCTTTGTGACCGGCGACGGCGCTTCATCGCTCAGGGAGCTGATCCGGCGTCTGAACGAAACCCGAATCCGCCAAAGCGAGATCGGCGAGATCGAGGCGTTTGCCGAAATCAAAACCGATTCGGTGCGCTTGCTGGCGGCGCTGGACCAGCAAGGCGTGGCGCTAGACGATATCGTTCCGGCGGGATGTCTGGTAAAGCTGCAAGATATTCGCAACGCTCCGGCCGGGGAAATCAGCGAAATTTATGCCGACCGCACGGATTTGATCTGTCCGGCTAACGCGGCTATGGCCGTTGAAGCCGCCAAGGCGCTGCAGATTGACGTCGCCGGCATCGATATTCGCTGCCCGGATATCGCCGTTCCTGTCACCGAGGCGTCCGGCGGCATCCTGGAAGTCAATGCGCTGCCCGACATGATCCACCATGTTGTTCCGTATGAGGGCGCTTCGCGCGATGTCATCCGCATCTATTTGGAATACCTGTTTGAAGAGGCGCTTACTTGGAATCGATAGACGAGAATAAAAGGAGCGTAGGCCCGATATGTCAGCAAAGGTCCGCAATGTACAAAACGAATATTTAAGGCGGCAGGAAGCAAAAGAGTCCAATGCCCGCACGTATCCCCGGCATTTTCCGCTGGTCATCAGCAGCGCGAAGGGCATCACGGTGACGGATACGGAAGGCCGGACGTACTATGACTGCCTGGCCGGCGCCGGCACGCTGGCGCTGGGGCATAATCATGAAGTGGCGCTGGAGGCGATCCGCAGCGCGCTTGAGCGGCAAATCCCGCTGCACACCCTCGATCTCGCCACTCCGCTCAAGGTGGATTTTATGGAGGAAGTGTTCTCGTTATTGCCCGAGGAATTAAAGGATCGCAGCAAAATCCAATTTTGCGGCCCGACCGGGGCCGACGCGGTAGAAGCGGCGATTAAGCTGGTCAAACATGCAACCAAAGGCAAATCCGTGCTTGCCTTCCATGGCGGCTATCACGGTTCGACGCAGGCGGCCATGGCGCTAAGCGGCAATCTGGATAAGAAGCAGCATTTGCAGAGCCTGCTGCCGGATGTGCATTTTCTGCCTTTTCCTTATGAATACCGCTGTCCGTTCGGGATGGGCGGAGGGATGACCGCGAAGCTGAGCGCATGGTATATCGAAAACTTGCTCGACGACTGCGAAAGCGGCATCGCCGCGCCTTGCGGCGTTATCGTGGAGACGGTGCAGGGCGAGGGAGGAGCGATTCCCGCCGATCTGGACTGGCTGCGGGAGCTAAGACGCATTACGGCCGAACGAAACTTGCCGCTGATCATCGACGAGGTGCAGACGGGGATCGGCCGCACGGGGCGGATGTTTTCGTTCGAGCATGCCGGGATCGTCCCGGATGTCATCGTTTGCTCCAAAGCGATCGGCGGCGGCCTGCCGATGTCCCTGGTGATCTACAAGGAGGAGCTGGATGTGTGGCAGCCGGGCGCGCATACCGGAACCTTCCGCGGCAACCAGCTTGCCATGGCCGCGGGATTGGCGACGCTTCGCTATATCCGGGAGCATGACGTGCTCCTTAACGTGCAAAAACGCGGCGAGCAGTTCATGGCAAGGCTTGGCACCTTGAAAGAAAAATACGCGGCGATCGGCGACGTTCGCGGCCGCGGGCTGATGATCGGGGTGGAAATGGTCGACACCGCCGGCCCGAAGGACCGTCTCGGCCACTATCCGCCGCATGGAGAACTGGCTGCAGCCATCCAACGAAGCTGCTTTCAAAACGGCTTGATCGTGGAGGTTGGCGGCCGCCGCTCCGCCGTTATCCGCTTTCTTCCTCCGCTTACGATCACCGAGCGGGAGACGGAGGAAGTGCTGGACATCTTCGAGCGGTCGGTAGCGGAGGCTTTGGCCTCAGCCGCCGTAGCGTCCGCTCCATGCTGAGCGCGGTTAATATGTGAAGCAGTTGGACTATTTTATTTTTCCAGGAAAGAAGGTTGGCATCATTGTTGGGGACGGAAAGCAAGCTTCGGCCGGAAAGCCTGAAGCAAGCGAACGAGCATACGTGCAAGCTGTTGCTGAACTGTTATATCCGCGAGCTGGGACGCGAAAGACGCAGGCACATCGATCTGAATGCCCGAACGCTGGACTATGCCGTAGTATTTCCGGCAAGCGGGGTTACCGTTTTCGGCAAGCTTGCTTATTATTCCGCCGCAGGAGAGCATGAATATCACAGTATGCGCTGGCTCGGCGGGAGTGAGGAAGGCGCCGTCGGGTACGAAGAGCTGGTGCGCTGGATCGTCGGCGAGCTTACGGAGAACGAAGGCCCGTTAACGGGCGGGCTATGGATTACGGCGGAGAAGAAACGCAGCTTTGTGGAACAAGTCGGAAATAGCTGCCGCAATCTGGCGTTATTTATCGAACGGGCGGCAGAGCATGGCGTGTTCGACTACCGTTCATCGGAGCAGGCGCTGATTTACGGGCATCCGTTTCATCCTTTTCCCAAGAACATGTCCGGATTTACCGAGCGGGATGTGCTGCTTTACAGTCCGGAGCTGCGCTCCTCGTTCCGGCTAAGCTATTTTGCCGTAAGGAGGGATGTGTACCGGGAGGAATGGGTGTCAGAGGGCGGAAAAGTGCCGCCGTATGAAAGCGTGCAGGACCATCTGCGGCACGTCCTTGGCGGCCAAAGCGGCGAATACGCCCCGCTGCCTGTACATCCTTGGCAATACCGGCACGTGCTGGGCCTCGCCAAGGTTCGCGAATATATCCGCGACGGGAAATTGATCCCCTTAGGCAGCCTGGGTCCGCTCGCTTATCCGACCACTTCGGTGCGCACGGTCTATATCCCCGAGATGAACTGCAACATCAAGCTGCCTTTGAATATGCAAATTACCAATTTAGTCCGCACCAACAGCGGCGAGCAAATGCGCAGAACGCTAGATGCTTCCCGCTATTTGCTGCGGCGGGGCGGATTCGGCCCGGACTCGCCCGCGGGTATCGCTTACGAAACGGGCATTGGCACGTGCCGCTTCGAGGAGGAGGAGCTGACCCGGCAGTTTACGGTTGTCTACCGTCCGATCGAGTTCGATCCATCTTGCACCTATGTGCTGGCCAGCCTGGTGGAAGCGCCGCGGCCGGGAAAACCGTCGCGCCTCATGACGCTGCTCGGCGGCGGCGAGGTTCCCATCGAGCGCTGGTTTGAGCGCTATCTGGAGCTGTCGATGCTGCCGATCGTGCGCCTCGCCGGGGAGCAAGGCATTCATTTCGAGGCCCATCTGCAGAACACGCTGCTCACCGTGCAAGGCGGCATGCCGGCCGCCTTCATCATCCGCGATCTGGAAGGCGTCAGCGTCGAAATCGACAAGGCGCATGCGAACGAGGAGGAGGCTCCGTCCCCGCCCGGTCCCCTGTTCTATCCGAGGGAAGAGGCTTGGAAGAGGACGGGGTATTATTTTTTCGTAAACCATTTGGGCTTGCTCATTCATTCCATAGCTCGGGACGTGAACGCTTCGGAAGAGCAGTTCTGGGGAATCGCCCGCGACATGCTAATGCGGGAATACGCTAGAAGCGCTAATCCTTTCGCCAAGCATTTGCTGACGGCCGAAACGTTTCGGGCCAAGCGGAATATGCTGAGCTGTCTTGCGGGTAACGGCGAAACGCCGTCTTATGTGGAAGTGAACAATTTGCTTAGAAGAGAGGGTGAGCCATGTGGAGACTACGATCCGTTTGCCTGACCACAAACCGGCCGGCTATGCCGACGTGCAGGAGAGAATGATGCGCCAGACGCTTGAGGCGTTATGGTTCGAAGGCATCCTGGACTGCGCGAAAAACGGGGGGATTTGGCGCACGCATGGCATCGGCGCGGACAGACAGCCGGTCGTCTATACCTGCGAGGCGGAGGAGAAATATTCGTTCGGCCGGGTGAAAATCGCTAAGGGCTCCATCCGAAGAGCAGGGGAGCCCTGCGCCGATCTGCATCTATTTCTGGAGGAGCTGGTGCTTAACCGCCTGCAGGGAGAGCGGATCGGCTCGTTTGTCCGCGAACTGCTGGAAACGCTGGCCAAGGACAGCCAGTGCAGGGCCGTGCTGCCGGAGCGCATCCCGGACGGCGACAAGCACTACGATGCGCTGGAAAGCCATATGACAGACGGGCATCCTTACCACCCCAGCTACAAGTCCAGAATCGGCTTTACGCTGAAGGACAATTTGGCGTACGGTCCCGAATTCAATCAGCCCATCCGCCTGTTCTGGGTCGCCGTCAAACGGGAGCTGACCGATACGGCGCTGGCTGCGGGCTCTACGGCGGAAGATTTGTACCGGCCGCATTTGACGGAACAAGATATGGACCGGTTCGGCCGGATTTTGCGGGAAGAGGGCGACGGAAGCTCGTATACGTTCATCCCCGTCCATCCCTGGCAGTGGGAGCATCGGCTGGAATCCGTCTTCACCCGCCAGCGGCAAAGCCGCGAGCTTATTCCGCTCGGGTTGTCAGACGGCGTATACCGGGCGCAGCAATCGATCCGCACGCTGTCGCACAGAGAGCACCCGCAGGCTCCCTATCTCAAATTGTCGCTTGGCATCACCAACACCTCGACCGGCCGCATTTTGGCGCACCATACGACGCAAAACGCCCCGTTGATCAGCGACTGGCTGGATGGCCTGATCCGCGAGGACGAGCTGCTGCAGCGTGAGCGATTCGGCATCCTTAAAGAAATTATGGGCGTGTCCTTCCGGTACGATAGGCTGCCCGCGGTTCAGTACGGCAGTGCCTACGGATCGCTCGGAGCGATCTGGCGGGAGAACGTATCTGTTCATTTGCGGGACAAAGAGGAGGCTTGGCCGCTAAACGCGCTGACGCTGGTGCAACAAAACGGCGTGCCTTTCATCCAAGACGCCGTTCGGCGGCACGGGATCGGAACCTGGAGCGAAGCGCTCGTCCGAACGCTGACGCTGCCGATGATCCATCTGCTGTATGCGCACGGCATCGCCTTGGAATCTCACGCGCAGAACATCATTCTCGTGCTGAAGGACGGGCTGCCGAAGCGGATCATCGTCAAGGATCTGCACGACGGGGTGCGTTTTGTCCCGGGCAGGCTGCGGCATCCGAAGCGGGCGCCGAAGCTGCATCCCGAGCCGGAAACGCACCGCAAATTCAACCGGTATTCGTTCATCCACGCCGAGACGATGCCGGAAGTGCGGGATTATGTGTATGACGCGTTCTTTTTCATCTGCATGAGCGAGATCGCCTGGACCCTGGAGACGTTCGGGCTTGCGGAGCGGAAGTTCTGGAGCCTGTGCGCGGCGGTCATCTTGGAATACCAGCGGCAATATCCCGAGTATGGGGAAAGTTTTCAAGGCTATGACCTGTTTAGCACCGACGCGTTGGTGGAGGAGATGACCAAGCGGAGGCTGTACGGCGACGGCGAGCTGTATTTCCGCAAACCGCTCAACCCGCTGCGGCTGGCGAGGGAGAGTCTGGCGGCGTTATGAGACCCAATGCACTTAAGCTGAAAATAAACCGTAAACAGCCGGTGTTCGGCCTGTTCGTCTCCATTCCGCATCCCGTGATCGTGGAAATGATCGGCCATGCCGAATACGATTTCGTCATTATCGATTGCGAGCACGCTTCTACGAACATGGAAAGCGTCGAGGAGCTGATCCGCGCCGCCGAATTGATGGGCGTGACTCCGCTGGTCCGCGTTTCGGGTGTGAACCGCTCCGAAATCTTGAAGGTGCTGGACTGCGGAGCGCAGGGTATCGTCATCCCTCATGTCGAGCGGCGGGAGCAGGTCGAGGAAGCCGTCCGCTGGGCGTATTACCACCCGCTTGGAAGCCGCAGTCTCAATAGCGGCCGGCCGGGCGCGTTCGCCAAATATTCGCTGACGGAGTATATCCGGGAGGCCAACGAAGCGGTCATGGTGGTGCCGATGATCGAAAACGTGGAAGGTATTAGGCAATGCGAGGACATTTTAGCCCATCCGCAGATCGGGTTTGTGCTGGAAGGCGCGGCGGACCTGTCGCAATCCCTCGGCTTGCCGTGGCAAACCGGGCATCCGGAGGTGCGGCGGGAGTTGGAGCGGCTGCATGCGGCCGCGCAGCGTCTCGGGGTTCCGTACGCCGCGGTTGCGAGAAGCAGGGAGGAAATGCGGATGTGGGCGGAGCGCGGGGTGCTCATTTATGTGCTGGGAGATGACCGAAATACGGCGTTTCGCGCCTATATGCAAAAGCGAAACGACTACCGGGATATGGGAGATTGGACATGAAAGCATACGTGCGGGAAGCGATCAACAGGCTGCAAGCGGAAAGCCGGGAGCCGTTTTGCGCTTATCTGTATGACCTGGGCGGCATTCGCGCGCATGTGCGAAGGATGCGGCGGTATATGCCGGAACGGACGGGGCTGTTTTACGCGATTAAAGCCAACCCGGACCGGCGCATTATCGAAGCGCTGCTGCCGCTGATCGACGGATTTGAGGTAGCCTCCGCCGGCGAGCTGCTCAAGGTCAGGGAGGTGAGCGGCAGCGTTCCGGTTCTGTTTGGCGGCCCCGGCAAAAAGGAAGCGGAGCTGGAGGCGGCCATCCGGCATAATGTTTCCTATATTCATGTGGAAAGCCTGCTGGAGCTGAGAAGGCTGATCCGGCTTACACAAGGGCGGAGCGAGCCGGTCCGGATTTTGCTGCGCATGAACCTGAGAACGAGCGCGTTGCCGCTGACCCAAATTACGATGGGCGGCCGTCCGACCCCCTTCGGGCTGGACGAGGAGCTGCTTGATGAAGCGATCGCCGTTATACGGGAAGAAGGGCGGGGCGCGGTTAGGTTATGCGGCTTTCATTTTCACTCGCTCTCGAACAACTTGCGGGCGGAGCTGCATGCCGAAATGATCGAGCTGTATTTGCGAAAAGCGGAAGAGTGGATGGAACGCTACCGTCTGGACATTGAGATCGTCAACGCGGGAGGCGGCTTTGGCGTCCGTTACGATGACGCTCCGGCGTTCGACTGGGCCTTGTTCACTTCCCTGATCGCACGAAGCGAAGCTAGAAAAAGGCTAGCCAGAGTTCAGTTGTGGTTCGAGCCGGGCCGGTTTCTCGTAGCAGACCACGGTTATTACGCCGCGGAGGTGATCGATATCAAGCCTTCGCATGATCGGCATTTTGCTGTGCTGAGGGGAGGGACCCACCACAACCGGCTGCCCGCTTCCTGGGGGCATAATCATCCATTTGCTATCTTGCCGGCGGAGCGTTGGGCGTATCCTTTCGCCAGGCCAGAGATCAGGCGGGGCAAGGTGACGCTGGTCGGCGAGCTTTGCACGCCCAAGGACCGGCTGCATGCGGATGCCGAAGTCGAGCTGCTGCGCGTCGGTGACATCGTTGTGTTCGAGAAGTCGGGCGCTTATTGCTGGACGATCTCGCACCACGATTTTTTGGGGCACCCGCACCCGAAATTTTATTATTTAGCGGAAGGAAATGATCATGCATACCATGCGAACATGGACAATTGAATCAGGACGGCAGGCGGCGGAGTTACGGATTACCGGCGATTTGATGAACGCCTTTTTGACAGAGCGGTTTTTCCGGCTGGATGAGGGGACTTTCGGGACGCTGTCGGCCGCGCCCGAGCAGATTCGGCGGTTATACAGCGGCTATGGCGGTAATGGAGCGATTCGCATTTTTGCCGGGGAAATCGCGTTTTTGGTTGAAGACAGCCCCAGGCTTGGCGTTCAGTGGGTGCAGGATTCTCCAATTTTTAAACGCGCGTCCGACGGAAGCTGGGCTTTCATCAACTCTCCGGCGGAGCTGGCGAAAACGGTGTTGCGTGCGGTGTTGTCGGAGGAAGCCTACAGCCATCAGGGGGTTGCAGACTTTTTGACCGGCGTGGAGGTGGCGGCCCGGCAGCTTGCGTTGAGCCTGAGCCCGGAATGCGCGGAGGGGCTGCTGGCGTTTGCTCCGTCCTCGGCTTACGAGTGGTTTATCAAAGGAGAACGAATCGCTGCGCTGCGCGATCGCCCGTTCCATCCGTCGGCCAAAGCGAAAATCGGGTTTACTGAGCAGGACTGCCTGAAGTATTCGGCGGAGTTCGGGGAGCCGATCCGCCTGCGCTGGGTAGCGGTGCGCGCCGATTCGGTCGTACGGGGTTGCCCGGAAGGGCCGTTGTCCTGCATGGATCTGCTTGCGGCTGAGCAGCGGGCCGCCGTGGAGGACGAGATGCAGCGGCGGGGGCTTAGGCCGGACGAATACGTGCCTCTGCCTGTGCACCCGTGGCAGCTTCAGCAGGTGATTTTGTCCCGCTTTATCCGGGAAATCGAGGAGGGGACGATCGTGGTGCTGGATGCGGAGGCTGGTGAATTTCTAGCCACCTCCTCCTTGCGTTCTCTTGCTCCGCCATCCATCGTGGAGGTGGGGAGCGGAGCGGACGTTAACGCTGTGGCCGCTGTGGCGATGCTCAAGCTGCCGGTCAGCGTGCTGTCGCTGGGCGCCGCCCGCTATTTGCCGGTCGTGAAGCTGCTGAACGGCTTGGCCGGGGAGAAGCTGCTGCGTCAGGCCATAGCTTGCGACGACACACTGCAGGGCCGGGTTTTCCTATGCGAGGAGCGGCACTGGTGGGGATACATGCCGGCATCGATGGGGCTGTTCGACGACCATCCGCGCCATTTGGCCGCCCAGCTTCGCCTATACCCGCCGGAGCTTTTTGAGGCGGAACGCAAGGTGATTCCGATGTCCGCGCTTGGCGTCCATTTGGGAGGCCGGCATATTTTGTCGGAAATCCTGGGCAAGGAGCTTTCCCGCGAAGAGGTGTTCAGCTTCTATAGCGACCTCGCGCACCTGTTCTATGACGTGGTGATGCGGCTGTTCAAGATCGGAATCGTCCCGGAAATTCACGGGCAGAACTGCTGCCTGGTTCTGGAGCGCAATCAAGTGAAGGGGCTGCTGCTCCGCGACCACGATTCGGTGCGCCTGCATCAGCCATATCTCGATAAGCACGGCATCGGCGATCCCGGGTACCGCATACGGCCCGGCTATTCCAACAGCCTGTACAACGAGACGATTCACAAGCTGATTTTTTATGTTCAATCGCTGGGGACGCAGGTCAATCTGGCTTCGATCATGGAAGCTTTGTCCTGCGCGTACGATCTGCCGGAGTCCCGGTTGTGGACGATCACGGAGCAGGCCTGGAAAGAAGCGCTGCAAGGGGCGGGGCTGCCGGAAAGCGACCGCGCCGAGCTATACCGGGCGATCTTCGAGAGCGGAGAGTGGCCGGTGAAGCTGGTCGTTCGACCGCTGCTGGAAGCGGACGGGGTGCCCGGTGCGATGCCGTCGGGAAAAGGAACCGGGCATAATCCTTTCCTTAGAGGACGGTTGTAGGAACAAAGTTTTTAGACTGCAAGGAAGTAATTTTCTTGCAGTCTTTTTTTGTTAGTCTAGTGAGCTGATCTTCTGGGCAATCAATTTCGTCATGGCATGTTTGTGAGGAATCCCTGAGGAATGGCAGTCGAACACAATTTCTGAGCTATCTTTGATCAGCCAGTTGTGATAATGGGAGAGCAATTCACCAGAGTACCATTTATAGGCATGGGGCTCTTTTTCGGGAGGTGGAGCGATAAACGGTTTATGTACGAACAC
Source organism: Paenibacillus sp. p3-SID1389 (assembly GCF_025151705.1). Taxonomy (NCBI): domain Bacteria; kingdom Bacillati; phylum Bacillota; class Bacilli; order Caryophanales; family Paenibacillaceae; genus Paenibacillus; species Paenibacillus sp. p3-SID1389. Next base: position 28,306 of record NZ_JALXVO010000001.1, read on the forward strand.
ATTCAAGACGTGCAGGCCGTTTTCATTCGTGAATTGCTTATAATTTTCAAAGATGTCTTTACGATACTCCGGTTTGATGTAGTGAAGCACCCCGCTGGAAAAGATGATGTCGTAATAAGTATCTAAACGGTAATCTAAAATATCTGCCTTAAAGACATGAACATGAACGCCGGCTTGTTCAGCAAGTTTCCTCGTTTTCTCAATTCCGGCATCCGAAACATCAAAGGCGCTGACATCATATCCATTTCGTGCAAAGAAGACCGCGTCTTTCCCTTCGCCGCATCCCACATCCAGTAATTTTAAGTGTTTGGTTGGCGGCATAAGTTGTAAGACCTGATAACAGGCTTGATTCGGCACAGTCCCCCAGTAATATTCTTGCGTCTTATACGCATCCTCATAAATCGTAATCCGTTTGTCTTGCGAGGCATAGCCCAGAAGTTTGTCGATGCTGACTTCCAGGGTTCTGGATAACGGGGGTAAGAGCGATATATCAGGCATCGTCTGGGCATTTTCCCATTTGGATATGGCTTGAAAAGAAACCCCGAGGATTTGTGCCAATTCTTCTTGCGTAAGCCCCTTCTCTTTGCGGTAGATACTTATGTTTCTCGCCAATTGTTCCTTCATGTTATCTCACGCTCCTTCATGTACCCCATTGTAGGGGCGCCGCCCGGAATGAACAATAACCTCCTATTTGAATTTTTCTTAGATTCAACTACCCGTTGAGAAAAAAATAAGGTTTGGGGGCGTCCAGGTAGTCGGAAGATTTATTTAGGACTTAAGCACCATTGGAATTATTTTCATATTTTTGTATGATCGAAATGTAAATATTTCTTTTATTTAACAATATATGAAAATATAGAATAGAAAGCGATTACAATTTTGTGGCTCATATCCGGAGTGAGTCGCAAATTATTTATACTAGGAGGTATTCAAATGATTAGTAGAAAGGTCTCTATTAAAGCCGCATCACTTATGGTTGCTTTAGCCGTATTCCTATCTACATTTTTCGCAGTTCTTCCAGCGAGTGCAGCCTCCAGAGGAGCATGGGCTCCAAATACTTCCTATGCAGTCAACGATACCGTAACTTATAACGGAAGTACTTATACTTGTATTCAAGCGCATACTTCCCTCGTCGGTTGGGAACCCCCGGTTGTTCCTGCTTTATGGTCGTTAAGCGGCGGCGGCGGTGGAACTACACCAACCCCACCACCAACAACCCCGCCTTCCACAGTAACAAAACCAGCGGAAGTTCCGAGCCGCATCTGGACCTATGTGATGAATGCGGATAATGCCTATGGCAAAGGCGGAGATTTTGCTTTATTGCTAAGCGCCGTGATCAAGAAGGAAAGCTACTTTGGAGATGGTTTATCGGGCAGTCCCTCAGCCGGCGACGGATTGATGCAGGTTGAACCCAACACGCGGAATGCGTATTTATCTCAATTTAGTGCGAAATATGGCCATGCCTATAATCACAACAGTGAGCAGGATCAGGTATATATGGGTGCACTGATTTTGAATGAGAAGATTGTTCGATTCGGCAGCATCTATAACGGCTTATTGCACTATAACGGGGGAGATTATTGGTATCCGGGTGCTACGGATTCCTATGGCCGCCCGATTCTGGCCGACCAATATGCAAATACCGTTTACGCTCAGTATAAGAGCTATGGCGGCAGATACTAAGGCGTAGAGGATAACAAGATCCACCTAAACGTCTGGTTTGGGTGGGTCTTGTTTTTGTTTTTTTAATTACCTATAGCCGCTTCCAAGGCTTCTGCACCTGGCCGTCATCATGCCTGAGGGCGACTTCTTTCTCCTTCAACGCTAACCCAGCTTCGATCCTGCTACTTTTCCCGGAGCTTGCATGCATGACCATTTGAAGAAAGTGGGGATGATTATATAATAGATAAGGTATTATAACGAGAGGATTTGAGGTTGAAGTGAACCGAAATTTTTGGCGTGATTTACCGCGGCCTTTTTTTATACTTGCACCAATGGAAGATGTGACGCATGTGGTGTTTCGTCATGTCGTGAGTCAAGCAGGCAGACCGGACGTCTTCTTCACGGAGTTTGCCAATACGGAGAGCTATTGTCACCCGGAGGGGAATCATAGCGTACGCGGGCGTCTGCTCTTTACCGAAGATGAACAACCGATCGTGGCGCATATATGGGGCGATAAGCCGGAGTATTTTGCAAAGATGAGTATCGGTATGGCCAAGCAAGGATTCCAGGGGATCGATATCAATATGGGGTGCCCGGTTCCGAATGTGGCCACCAATGGGAAGGGGAGCGGCTTAATTCTCCGTCCTACGGTTGCCGCCGAAGTGATCCAAGCCGCCAAGGCCGGGGGATTGCCTGTAAGCGTGAAGACGAGACTTGGTTTCAACAAGGTGGAGGAATGGCGGGATTGGTTGACCCATATTTTGAAGCAAGACATTGTGAATCTGTCGATCCACCTGCGCACCCGAGAAGAAATGAGCCAAGTTGCGGCCCACTGGGAATTGATTCCGGAAATTAAGGCGCTTCGAGATCAAGTGGCACCACAGACCCTGCTTACGATTAATGGAGACATTCCGGACCGGCAAACCGGTTTGAAGCTGGCAGAACAGTATGGGGTGGATGGGATCATGATTGGAAGAGGGATTTTTAAGAACCCATTTGCCTTTGAAAAAGAGCTGAGAGAGCATAGCACTACCGAATATCTTGATCTGTTAAGACTGCATTTGGATCTCCATGATCAGTATTCCGAACAATTGGAGGCGCGTCCGTTCAAGGCGCTGCAACGTTTTTTCAAGGTTTATGTCAAAGGGTTCCGCGGGGCAAGTGAATTAAGAAATCAGTTGATGAGCACAACGTCAACCGATGAAGTGCGGAAGATGCTAGATGAGTTTGCTGAGCAGACGGTCAGTGACTAGAGTGAGCCTAAAGCAAAAACAGGTCAATTATGGTAGAACACCCATGCTCTGAAAGAATGTGCCGAATGGCGTCAATCTCTCGTCCACCCACAGATCGAGCTTCTGAATGACACGGTCAACGGCTCCTCGGTCGGAGATCCGGTGCATTCTTCGTGCGATCTCCAGATTTTCCACCACGGATGCGGCGCATGTTTGATAAATTTTACCAAGGCGATCCCTCCCGTTCCATGACGGGGACCGGATTGGGATTAACCATTGTCAAGCGCATTATCGATCTGTGCGAGGGGACAGTTGAGGTAGACAGCGAACTTGGAGTAGGCTCGGTATTTACGATTCGGCTGACTCTTGGTATAGATCTCCAATCTAAGGGACCATAAAATGACGCCCCACATCACTCTCAATTTCAGGGTGAAGGGGCGTCTTCGTCTGTTCACTTCTCATTTCAGCAGCGGCAAAAAAATCTCATCCACGATCTCCTCCATGGTCGCCATGGAGACGGGTTCTAAAGTAATCAACCACTCATGTCTCACGAGATCTACAGGCAGCCTTGTAATGCGCGGCGTAATTTTCTCAGGACGGATTTCCCCTCTCTCTGCCGCTCGGTTCAAAAGGATCGTCATGGCGTTGGTTCTTCGGAAATTGAGAATATCGGAGAAGGGGATGCCAGATAATACGGACATGAGGCCATGAATCGTTTTGGGCCCAATTTGATGCAGAATCTCATTTAACTGATTGAGCAAGAGGAGCACATCGCTGCGCAGTTTCCCGGTATCCGGGAGTTTCTCCGAAACCGCCGGCAGATGATTTAGGATGGCTGCCAGGACAAGCTCTTCCCGATTCGGCCAACGCCGATAAATGACAGGCTTGCTGGTTTGAGCACGAGCGGCAACTCCTTCAATCGTAAGGTTATGAAAACCAACCTCCATCAATTCTTCCCACGCGGCTTGAATTATGGCCGCCTCCAATTCAGATCCTCGTCTTCTCGTCGTTCCTTCGCCTTCATTAATTTTATTCATAAACGAACCTCCAATAAAATACGTTGAGTTTCTTATTTGTTTGTTATATTATAAACTCAAATAAGAAACTTTCGGTTTCTAAATAGATGAGGAGTGGTACACATGAGTAAACCAGGCGAACTTGCAGCAGCTCAATCGAAAATAGATCCAGCTGTGATGAAAGTGGCATGGATTCTGCTGGTTGGGATGCTTGCCCCTTTATTCGATACTACCATAATGAACGTCGCCATCGATACCCTTGGCACTGTACTGCATGCTCCGGTTACATCGATCCAGTGGGTGATGACGAGTTATTTGCTCGCCATTAGCCTGGTGATTCCGATTTCCGGCTGGTTGGTCGATCGTTATGGCGGTCAAAACATGTGGATATTGGCTTTAAGTTTATTTTTAGTCGGTTCTGTATTATGCGGCTTGTCTTGGAATGTGGGAAGTCTCATCGCTTTTCGAGTGATTCAAGGCTTGGGCGGCGGTTTGATGATGCCCATCATGCAGACGATGATTGTACGCGCAGCGGGCGGAGCGAACTTAGGCCGGATCATGGCGATTGTAGGTTTGCCGGTTCTGATCGGTCCGATTCTTGGCCCCGTATTAGGCGGGGTGATTATCCATAATCTAGATTGGCGTTGGATTTTCTATGTCAATCTTCCGGTGTGCTTGATCGCGCTGCTCTTATCTGTAAGGGGGCTGCCCAAAGATGATGTCGCAAATCATCCGCAGAAGCTAGACCTCTTAGGTTTAATTTTGTTGTCTCCGGCTCTCGTGCTCATGATTTATGGACTCACCAAAGTCAGCTCGGAGCATGGTTTCTTCAAAAGTCTTGTCCTTGTCCCGATCGCGATTGGACTGCTGTTTATGATCGTCTTCTGCTGGTATGGGCTAAAGAAATCGGATCACCCGATCGTCGACCTGCGAATATTTAAGAGCAAAACTTTTTCAGCGTCCTCTTGTCTGTTGTTTATTTCAGGACTCTCTTCCTATGCAGGCATGTTGTTATTGCCGCTCTACTATCAACAGGTTCGTGGTCAGAGCGTGCTTGCTTCAGGGTTACTATTGATTCCTCAAGGCGTCGGGATGTTAATGACCCGCTCCTTGGCAGGGAAACTGACGGATACCATCGGCTCCCGATGGGTGGTTCTCGGTGGTACCATTCTGACGCTGCTCGGAACCCTTCCCTTTGCCTTGGGGGCAGCCGATACCAGCGAGGTTCTGCTGGCGATCTCCCTGATTGTCCGCGGCGGAGGACTTGGGGGCCTGATGCTCCCCATCATGGCAACCGCCTATGAGGGATTATCTAAGGAATTGATTCCGCATGCCAGCAGCGCGACCCGGATCCTCCAACAAATTGGGGGTGCGTTTGGAGCTTCTGTTTTTGCCGTCATCTTACAGAATCAAATTAACGCCCAATCCGTTCACGATATCTCAACGCTGAATACAGCTTTTAACCATACCTTTATGTGGTCAGTGGGCTTCACGATTGTATCGCTTGTGTTTATTTTCTTCTTGCCTCATAAGAAAAGAGCCTAAACTCAAGAAGACACTCGGAATTCTTCCGGGTGTCTTCTTTATTTCAAACAGCTGATAGTCTAAAACTCAACCCCGCGAACCTTCGAAAATACCATGGTATCCCTTAGCGAACCATCAACCGCACATGCATCGTTACGTAGAATTCCTTCCAATCTAAAGCCCAAGCGTTCGGCTACTCTTGCACTCCGTGTATTACGTGAGTCACATCTGATCTCAATACGATTGGCTTGCAGCTCTTCTAAGGAAAAACGCGTAATGGCATTTACGGCTTCGGTTACGTAACCTTGTCTTTCAAAAGAGGTACGCACCCAATATCCAATTTCAAATTTACGTGCCTGCCAATCGATTCGATGGAGACCACTGCTGCCAACGATTTGACCTGTATTCTTATGTACTAGAATAAGCCTCAGATCTTTACGTTCTAGGAAGTGCAATCGGGCTCGTCGTATGTCTGCCTCGGATTGTTCGATCGTTGAGATGCTTTGTGCCCAGGGCATCCACGGCCGTAATTGCTCAATACTCTCTTTAACAGCCTCATTTATGGCCGCTCCATCTCCCCATAATGGCGCACGGATCAATAAGCGCTCACTTTCGAAGCTTTCAGGGAACTCTATTAATATTGGATCCATATTTGTAGTGCCCATTATCTCCACACTCCCAGAAAATATTTCCAATCAGCATATCATATGCATTGATTTTTACTCAAGTGGAAGTTAATCATGATGACTAGGAGATGTCATTCTAGCAAAATTGAGTTATAGTAGGTAATGCAATCGGAACATTCGAAAGGGCAGTCATCATGAACAAAGCAAATTCCTTCTTCCTTCGCAAGAACGAAGAATTAGGTGTTGAATTAAATGAAATCCAGAAGCAAGCGGTCCTTCAAACAGAGGGACCCTTGCTTTTGTTAGCTTCACCGGGATCGGGGAAGACCACAACGATCATTATGCGGATCGGGTATCTGATCGAGGAGAAGGGGGTTCCTCCCAGAAGGATCAAGGCGGTAACGTTTAGCCGCGCTTCGGCGAACGATATGAAGGAGCGGTTTAAAGCCTTTTTCCCAGAGCTGACGCCTGTTGATTTCTCCACGATTCATAGCCTGGCTTACGAGGTGGTGCGAGAGCATTTCCGTGCGACCCAGACGCCGTTCCAGATCATCGAAGGCGATATCGACGCGGCCCAGCAAGAAACCAGCGGTTCGGAGCAACTCCCGCTACACAAGAAGATCATATTGCGGAATCTCTTTAAAGCGATAGCCGGAGAGAATATTACGGATGACCAGTTAGATGAGCTGACGACCTATATTAGCTTTATCAAAAATAAAATGATCCCCTCCGAGCAATGGTCTAAGGTCAAAGTAGAGGTGCCCCATGCCGAACGGATCTTGCGGGAGTACGAGCTCTTTAAGCAGTCTGGCACCCGGTCGCTGCTGCTTGATTATGACGACATGCTGGTGGTTTGCGAACGGATTCTGGCGGAGAATGAAGGGGTGCTTCGCAGGTATCAGGGGCGTTATGATTATGTCCTCACAGATGAGAGCCAGGATACGTCCAGGGTGCAGCATGCGATTATCGAGAAGCTGGTGCATAAGCATCGTAACTTATGCGTCGTCGCCGACGATGATCAGAGCTTGTACAGCTGGCGAGGGGCGGATCCTGCGTATTTGCTGAACTTCAAGCAAGTCTATCCGGAGGCGGCGATTTTGTTTATGGAGCAAAATTACCGCTCTTCCCCGGATATCGTGAACGTCGCCAACACGTTTATCCAGCGCAATCAGGACCGATACCCGAAAAAGATGTTCACCGAGAATCCCCCGCATAAGCCAATTGAGATTCGCTGCTTGGACGATTACGGCGATCAGGCCAAATATCTGGCGAAAGAGATTCAGCAGATCGAGAACCTTGCCGAGGTGGCGATCCTTTATCGGAATAATTCCTCATCCATCGCTTTAATGAACGAATTTGATCGTGCGGGCATTCCTTTTTATATGAAGGATGCGGATAACCGGTTCTTTTCCCATTGGGTTGTCGAGGATATCCTGAATTTCATGCGGATGACGTTCACGGATAAACGTCCCGATATTCTGGAGAAAATCCATCTGAAATTTAATGGTTATATCAGCAAGGAGCAGATGGCGGCGCTGCTCAAGATCCAGAATGACGAATCGGTCTTTGATAATCTGCTGAATCGGGTGCCGTTGAAGGATTATCAAGTGAAGCAGCTGCAGATGTGCAAGGAAACGTTTCAGGAAATGAAGGGGATGCCGCCGCTGCATGCCATTCACGTGATCCGCGATCGCTTGGGCTATGAGAAAGCCCTTGAGAAGATTTGCGAGTGGAAGGGGTTCCGCATGGAATATCTGATCGGCATCCTGAACACGCTGGAGGAAATTGCGGCGGGGCTACATACCATGGAGGAGTTTGCCGCCAGATTAAAATACCTGGAGTCTGCCTTGCGAACGGCAAGGTCCAAGCGAGGGCAAAATGCCGTCACCTTCTCGACAATGCACAGCTCCAAGGGCCTGGAGTTCGAGCGAGTGTATATGATCGATCTTGTTGAGGGGATCATCCCGTCTAAGGCGGATAAGGAGAACGCGGAAATGATGGAGGAGGCGACCCGGCTGTTTTATGTGGGGATGACCCGGGCGAAGAAGCATCTGGAGCTTCTGACTTACAAGAAACGGGATGGGGTAGAGGTGACGGAGTCGAGGTTCGTGGCATCCGTCAGGTACATCCAACTTCCACCCCAAGCGTCCGCGGCTTCATCCGTGGCTTCACCCCCCATCCCCGCTCAATCGCAGGTCAACCCCAACGCCATCCGAAATCTGGCCGAGCTAAGGGAAGGGGAATCCATTGTCCATCGGGCTTTCGGAAAAGGCATGATCGTTCAAGTGAACGGGGAACGGGTTCATATCCGGTTTGAGACCGGGGAAAAAGCCTTATCAACGACCACCTGTCTCCAAATGGGCTTGTTGGAGCGAGCAGAAGGTGCATCATAACGATCGCCACCCCAATCGCACCGGCTATACACAAGTATACCGCTAAGAAATAAGCATCTGCTTAAACAGGTTTAAGCAGGAGAGACGCTGATCATTTCAGCGTCTTTTTTTTTATCAACCGCCCTGCAAGAAAAATCAATTCCAGGAAATGTACTGCCAATCCTGAATTTCCTTCATTCTGCCCGCCTGCAAAAATAAGCGATTGCTGGAAATTGACGGGCATCTTAGAGTGATTACATCGAACATCAAAGGGAAAGGAGAGGGAAACATGGCTTCCTCCTTGGAACCGATTACAAAACGGACACCGCCTGTAACCAGGGCCCGCAGTCATCGGCTGCGACAAATTGGGAAAATCCTGATCCGGGATAAATTCCTTTATGTGTTGGCACTACCGGGCCTGCTGTACTTTCTGATCTTCAAATACGTTCCGATGTGGGGAATCATCATCTCATTTCAGAACTATTCGCCTTATCAGGGGGTGTTGGCCAGTCCTTGGGTGGGACTGGAGCATTTCCGGCGGTTTTTCTCCAATCCTGATTTCTTTATGTTGTTTCGAAATACGCTCGCAATTAACACGTTGTCGCTCATCTTCTTTTTTCCGCTGCCCATTCTACTCTCCTTGATGCTCAACGAAGTGAGGCAGCAGGCTTATAAGAAAATTGTACAATCCATCGTTTATCTGCCGCATTTCTTATCTTGGGTCATTATTGTAGGGATTACCTTCATTTTGTTCTCAACGGGAGATGGAGCGGTTAATCAAATGTTGGTGAGTTTGGGCTTTGAGAAAATCGATTTTCTCACCAGTAAAAATTATTTCTGGGCCATGCTCACCGCCCAATCCATCTGGAAGGATGCCGGGTGGGGAACGATTATCTTCTTAGCAGCGATGGCCAGCATAGATCCGCAGCTCTACGAGGCGGCCAAAATCGATGGGGCGGGCCGGTTCCGCCAAATGTGGAATGTTACGCTGCCCGGCATTCGCTCGGTCATTGTCATTTTGCTGATTCTGCGCATGGGTCACATTATGGATGTCGGCTTCGAGCAAGTGTTCCTCATGATGAACGGGGCCGTCTCAGAGGTGGCCGACGTCTTCGATACGTATGTGTATCGTCTAGGCGTGAAGCAGGGACAATTTAGTTACAGTACGGCCGTTGGTTTATTTAAGTCGATGGTGGGATTGATTCTCGTCATTGGGACGAACAAGCTGGCTAAGAAGTTTGGCGAGGAAGGGGTGTACTAACCGGATGAGTTATCGCAGCCGTGATCGGATGTTTCAAGCCGTTAATGCCATCCTGCTCGGCATCATCAGCCTGATTACGTTTTTTCCGTTATACTACGTGTTTGTCGTTTCGTTTACGGAACCGTCCGCGTACCGTTCCAGCGAACTTCAACTGTTTCCCAAACAGTGGAGCCTGGATTCTTATAAATACTTAATGTCCACCAATGCATTCTTAAACGCTACCGGCAACAGCGTCTTTCTGGCGCTGGTTGGCACGGCGCTTAGCCTGTTAATTACCTCTTGCTTGGCCTATGCGATTTCTCGTAAGCGCTTGCTGGGGCGGAAAGTCATCATGCTGCTGATCTTACTGACCACGTTGTTTAATCCTGGCATCATCCCGCCTTATTTGCTGGTCCGTGACCTGCACCTGATCAATAGCATTTGGTCCCTGATTCTCCCGGTGCTGACCAATGGGTGGTACGTCCTCCTGATGAAAGGATTTTTTGACAGTATCCCAACCAGTCTGGAGGAGGCGGCCCGAATTGACGGCTGCAATGATGTCAGCGTGTGGTATCGCGTCATTCTTCCCTTGTCGCTGCCTTCGCTGGCTGCATTTGGGTTGTTTTACGCCGTGGCTTATTGGAACACCTTCTTTACGGCGCTTCTTTATATCAACGAGTTCTCCAAGCAGCCGCTCCAAGTGTTGCTGCAAAATATGCTCATCGATGCTTCAACCGCTGCCGGGGGTTCCGTTGCGGCGGAAATGATGTCCGAGCAGCGAATTCCGCCGGAGACGCTGAAAATGGCGGCCGTAGTGATCGCGACCGTTCCGATTCTACTCGTGTATCCCTTTTTGCAGAAGCATTTTGCCAAAGGGGCCATGGTGGGTTCGGTCAAGGAATAGTCTTATCTATTTATTCGAATAGGGAGGTCAATGCGTCATGCAAAAAAAGAGTTTCGTCTTGTTGAGTGTCACCTTGCTCGTGAGTCTGTTGCTATCCGCTTGTTCAGCTGGCACGAAGTCGGGATCCAGCGGTTCGGAGGGCTCGACCAAGCCGCTGGAGGTAAGCATTATGACCATGTATTACACGCCGGAGCCTCCGGGACCGGATAATGTGGTCGTCAAAGAATTCGAGAAGCGGACCAATACCAAGTTGAATATCACCTGGGTCTCTCCCAATAACTATGGGGATAAAGTGAATGTCACCTTGGCTTCCGGCGATATTCCGGATCTCATCCTGCTGGATGACCCGTTTAATGCGCAAGTGCGGGGGATGGTGGCGCAAGGTGCTTTTTGGGATCTGACCCCGTATCTTCAGGACTACCCGAACTTAATGCAGTACCCCAAAGAATCCTGGGAAAACACGAAGCAGGCTGACGGTAAAAACTACGGCATCCCGCGTCCGCGCCCTACCGATGGCGGAGGGTTCACTTACCTGCGTAAGGACTGGCTGGATAAGCTGAAGCTGGACGTTCCAACCACGACCGACGAGCTCTATGAAGTGCTTAAAGCGTTCGTTGAGCAAGACCCGGACGGAAATGGGAAGAAGGATACGATCGGGTATATCGGGTTTGTGGATCAAAACGGGATGGCCAATTTCGGTCAGCTTCAGAACAGCTTCACCCAAGTGAACGGCGAGTGGAAGTTGATCGACGGCAAGCTGGTAAACGTCAACCTGTTGCCTGAAGTCAGAGAGAGTCTGGTTTGGCTGAATCGGGCTTATACGGAAAAGCTGATTCCGGAGGACTTTGCCGTATTAAAAAATACGCAATCCAAGGACTTGCTCAAATCGAATCGCGGCGGCGGGTTCCAGGATACGGTGGAGGCGGCTTGGGAGCCTACGGAAGAGCTGCGTAAAACGATTCCTGAAGCCGACTTCCTGCCCTTGGTTTCGCTGAACGGGTATTCCAATAAAGACAGCGGATTTTTCGGGATGTTTGCGATTCCCAAAACCGTTCCCGAAGACAAAATGAAGCAGCTGCTGAAGCTGATGGATTATGGGGCAAGCCAGGAAGGAAGCGACTTGGCCAACTTCGGCTTCAAGGATGTGCACTATACCGAGGAGAACGGCATCAAATTAGCGACGCCGCAAGCCCAGAAGGATATTGTCGCTCAGCAGGCGCTGGGTCAAATTTTTCTGAAATATGATCCCTACCTCCGGGCTTATCGTACAGGAATGCCGCTTGATGTCCTGGAACGGAACAAGAAAATTATCGACGAGAAAGCGAAAATCAGCATTGGGGATCCGGCGATCGGACTGTATTCGGAGACCAGCACCTTAGTAGGGACGGAGCTGCGCAAGAAAATTCAAGATATGAAAACCAAGGTGATGATGGGGAAAGAACCGATCAGCGCTTGGGATGAATACGTGGAGAAATTGAAGGCGGATCCGGATTTGCTCAAAATTACCGAAGAGATGAACGAAGCCTATCAGAAACGTGCAAAAAGTGAATAATGACCCAGCCCCCGAGACCAAAAATATGGTTTTCGGGGGATTTTCCTCGTTTCCATCTATAGTAAGATAGGGAGTACCAATGGAAACTACGGAAAGGCGGGGATTTATGAAGAAGAGCCATTTTTTTCGAAGAAGCTTATTTTTGGTGTTATGTGTCACCAGCCTGCCCACCGTGATTATAGGGATTACGTTCTACATCGCTGGCCGTGCCTATATGGAAAATGAAATCACGCGTCATCATGACGCTTTATTGGTGAAGACAATTGATCGAATGAACGAAAATTTAGCCCAACTGGAGCTGGCTGCGACGCAGTGGTCCTTGGACAGTCGTCTGGACGGAAGGCTCGGAGAGATTGATTTAATTGACGAATATAACGTGACGCATAACCTTTATCGTTTTTTGGGGGTCATGAAAGGAGCCTATCCTTTAATTGACCAAGTCTATTTGTATTTAGACCGGCAGAAGCCGGTGATCGTATCGGATATTGAAGGGATCGTCCCAGTGACCGATGTCCGGCAACAGAAGCAATTTCACGGGTTGCTGCAGCAAGGCAGAGCGGAGTTTTGGCAGTTCGACTTAACGAAGGTAAACGGAAAAGGGGCAGGCCCTTATGTGGCTCTCGTCCATAAGCTGCCGAGTATCGGCAAGCCATACGGCGCGCTGATTTTTTATTTGGATCAGTCGAAGCTGGTGCAAATGGTGGAAGGCATGTCGGTTGATAATGAGGGCGCTTCCTTTTTGATGGGGAAGGATGGCTCGCTGCTGGTCTCCCCGTCGTCCCTGAACCGGAAGAATGCGGAGCTGGAGCTTGCCGTGCAGGAGAGCGTCATGCTGAGGAAGGAGAAGACCGGCTCTTATCTATTTGAATGGAAAGATAAATCCTATTTGATCTCTTACGGGGAATATTCCCGCTTAGGCGAACCTTGGAGATACGTCACCACGATGCAGCTGTCGCAACTCACCGCGCCGATCGTGATTATCTCCCGAATTATTTTGGGGATGGGAGGCGTCGGGCTGATCGTGGCTTGTCTGTTCTCCTGGATGGCTTCGCATCGGCTCTACCGTCCAATCCGCCGGTTGGTTCGCCTGGTCAAAACGCAGAAGCCGGACCCCGGGTCTGAGGTAGGAGATGAATTGGACTATATCGCCAACCAGTGGAACCATTTGAGCGAAGAACGTAAAGCCTTGGAGACGAAGCTGAAGCAAGCGTATCCCTCGCTGAGGGCCGCTTTTATGATGCAGCTGGTGCAGGGGCATGTTTACTCGCTGAAGGAGCCGGAAATCCGTGCAAGGTTAGAGACCTTTGGATGGTCATCGGAATCGCAGTGGTTTGGGCTTATGCTGGCGCGGGTCACGGGGGTGTCCAAAGCAGACAACCGTTTTATGGAGAACGATGAATATCTGGTCTCCTTCGCCGCGGCCAACATCGCACAGGAAATGGTGCGAAGCCGGGGCATTCAGGCGGAAATTATCCATTTCCATGACCTCACCGTGGGGATCCTGCTCTCTTTTCCGTCCGAAACAAGAAAACCGCATGTCAAGGAAGAGCTGTTCAGCTTGGCGGAGGATTTAGTCCGTACAATCAGTTCGCTGCTTAAGATGCAAACGACGATTTGCATTGGCCGGTTAACCAACGAGATCAAGGATATTCCGGAAATGCTGCCGTTTCTCCAGAACGCGATTCTTTATCGGGATCTAAAGGAACAATGCCAGGTGCTTGATTTAGAGGAGATTCTGCCCTATACGCCACAAGAGGTTCATTATCCCTTTGCTTTGGAGAAGGAACTGCTTCAAGCGTTGCGGATGGGGCAATGCGAGCAGGCGATGCAGCTGATCGAGGCATTTATCTCGGAGCTGGTCCTGCATTCGGGCAAAGAGAAGCTGCTGAAGGAAGGCGTGATGCAGGTGCTGGGAAGCATCATGCATACGTTATTGGAGACCGGCTACCAGCCTCACCAGTTATACGAAGGTGACAACCCGTTTGAGCAATTAAATCAAATTCGGGAGCCGGAGCAGATCGTGCGTTTTTTTCAACAAAAAATCATCCTCCCGTATGCGCAGAAGTTAAGCGAGGATCAGACGGCCCGAGCGAAGCCGCTCATCGAACAGGTGACGGCAATGCTGAAGGATCAGTTCGCAGAAGGGATTTCGCTCGAAGCGTGCGCGCATCATTTTAATACAACGCCATATACGCTTAGCCGCTTGTTCAAACAGGTGACCGGCATGAATTTCATCGATTATTTAACGGCCCTCCGGATCGATAAGGCGAAGGAACTGCTCAGCGACTCGGATATGAAAGTGAATGAGATTGCAGAGCAGGTTGGGTTACAACCTTCCTATTTTATTCGGCTATTTAAAAGGTTTGAACAGATTACGCCGGGACAATACCGTGAGAAAATCATGAAATAAAGTAAAAATTTCATATCCCTCACTGCATCCTTTTTCATTATAATAGAGAAATATAATAAGATTTGGGGGTCGTCATGAAAACAACACAAACTCAGCTAGGCCAAGGGCGGAATGAGCGTTTCTCTTCTGCCGGTTTTATCTTGGCTGCGATTGGCAGTTCCGTAGGTCTCGGAAATATGTGGAAATTCCCGTATATTACGGGCGAACACGGAGGGGCTGCCTTCTTCCTTCTCTTTATTATCTGTTTGATCTTGATTGGCTTGCCTCTGCTGTTGGCGGAGCTGGCCATTGGGCGGGCAGGACGCGGAAGTGCGTCTACCTCCTTTGTTAAAGCCGGCGGTCCTAAAGTGTTTGGCCGTCTCGGGCTGCTGCAAGTCATCGCTCCTTTTCTCATCCTGAGCTTCTATGTCATCGTTGCCGGCTGGACGCTTCATTATGCTGTTCAGTCCTTCAGCGGAAGTCTATATGTCAATTCCGACTATAGCGGGCAATTCGGCTCGTTCACCCAAGGCCTGATGCCGCTCGTATGGCAAGCGGTGTCTGTGCTGGTTACCGCCATTGTGGTAGGGAAAGGGATCTCCGGCGGCATTGAAAAGTTCAATAAAGTGCTGATTCCGGGTCTTGTTGTTCTTCTGATCATTTTGATGATTCGGGCATTAACCTTACCGGGAGCTGGGGAGGGCGTCTCCTTCTTCCTTCAACCGGATTTCTCGAAGCTGAGTCCGGAGGCGGCTTTGGTTGCGCTGGGACATGCCTTCTTCTCGTTATCGCTGGGGATGGGGATTTTGCTCACCTACGGGGCTTACGTAGATAAGCGTCAATCCCTTGGCACGGCCACGCTGGCGATCGGGGCAGGGGACTTGGTCTATGCGTTTATTGCGGGGTTGATCATTTTCCCGACGACCGCTTCTTTTGGCTTAGAGTCCAACGCCGGGCCGTCCTTGGTCTTCATCGCGCTGCCGGCTGCGTTCTCGGCTATGCCGTTTGGCGCCTTCTTCGGCGGGTTGTTCTTCATCCTGCTGGCGATTGCAGCATTGACCTCTGCGGTATCGCTGCTGGAAGTGCCGGTTACCTACGTGATGGACCGTTGGGGCTGGGGCCGCGGAATGTCCGTGACGATCATCAGCGTCCTCGTTCTGTTGGTCGGGCTGCCCTCCGTCTTGTCCTTTGGCGTCGTACCTGCTTTGACGGACATGGGCGGGAAGAACTTCTTCGACTGGCTTGATTTCATTACCTCGAATATTTTGCTGCCGGTGGGCGGCTTGATTACGACCCTCTTTGTAGGGTACTTTTGGAAAAATGCCGCGGAAGCTGCCGGGCTCAAGTCCGGTTGGTTCCGGTTATGGCTGTTTATGGTTCGGTATATCGCGCCGGTACTCGTCGTGCTTGTGCTGTTGCATACCACCGGAGTGATCAAGTTTTAGGAAGTTTAAGCAAGGGGCGCGGTCTATCGCGTCCCTTTTTTTGTTTGACTTATTTACAAAGCTTGCTATATATTTAGATAGCATGCTCTGTAAAAGGTGGTGAAGGGATGCAGCATGAAAGCAGAAAACCAATCCTGATATCTTCTTTGAAGATCATCGAGAATCAGGCTAGCAAAATCGGAGATCTTCACCTGAAGGAAGTTGGATTAACGCATAGTCAAGCCAACTTGATCTTATTTCTGGCTCATCACGCGGATCGAAAAATCCGCCAGCGGGATATTGAGGTTGCTCTCAATTTAACAAACCCAACGGTGAGCGGATTGATTAAACGGCTGGAACAGAAACAATTTATCGTACGATCTGAAGATCCGGAGGATTCGCGAGCGCGGATTATTTTGCTGACGGAAAAGGCGAAACTATTGGTGGATCAGATCTTTGAACATATACATCAAACAGAAACCAAACTGCTTGAAGGGTTTGCTGAGGAGGAAGTGAAGCTCGTGTCGAGCCTGCTAAGACGAATTGCCGAAAATGCGCTCAAAAATTTCTAACCCGGGGCCTGGAAGTAGATATGAATGATGGAGGGATGGCAATGGCAAAGCGCTCATCACAGTTTTGAGCGATTTTACGCCGCTGGCGCTCGCAGCCGGATTAGGCGCAGGTATTGGCCGACAGCGTGGCCGAGATCACGAAGATGGCCGCTCAGACTGGGGTTGGCGGATTGTATTGGACCGCAGCCATTTCGGGGATGGGATCATCGTTGGGGCGCTGGTTCTGATCCCGTTAAGAAAAAAGAGCCCACAAAGGCACCTGAGCGGATTTCGGGTGTCTTTTTTTATCCGCATATGAATCTACCAAAAAGTTAAAAATTAAACATTTCGCAAGCCTAACCTTGCATAAAATGAATTTGAATCGCTTACATATATTGGGTGACTTACAAATTTAGAGATTTGGAGGGTGAAGGATGGCTGCGAAAGTTGCAAAAGGTGCGAAGGCCGCAAAAGCGGCGAAAGGGAAGAGCTATACCGAGGTGTGGCATTCCGCCAAGTTCAAGACGCTGATCTCCCGCAAGAAACGGTTCATTATTCCGTCGACTGTCTTTTTCCTGCTGTTTTACTTCGCGCTCCCGATCATGACCTCGTATTCGGAGGTATTGAATCAGCCGGCGATTGGCCCGATTTCCTGGGCATGGCTGTTCGCGTTCGCTCAGTTTATCATGACGTGGGCGCTGTGCATCCTGTACTCGCGTGTTGCGCGAAGGTTCGACCGGTTGGCGGATGAAATTCGGCGGGAAATGGGGGCGTAACGATCATGGCATTTACTTTATTTTGCGCGATTGTGCTGTTGACGTTGGTCATTACCTATTTTGCCGCGAAAAAAACGAACAACACCAGTGAATTCTACACCGCAGGCGGCGGGCTGAAGGGCTGGCAAAATGGAACCGCCATCGCCGGTGACTATATGTCGGCCGCGTCATTTCTCGGTATTGCCGGGTCGATCGCCTTGGTTGGGTTCGACGGATTCTTTTACAGCATCGGGTTTCTCGTTGCTTATCTTGTCGTGTTGTACCTGGTTGCGGAACCGCTGCGGAATCTGGGCAAGTATACCGTTGCTGACATGATTGCGTCCCGCTTTGCGAACAAGGAAGTCCGCGGCTTTGCGGCGCTGAATACGATTGTGATCTCGATCTTCTATATGATTGCGCAGCTTGTTGGAGCCGGGGCGCTGATCAAGCTCCTGCTGGGACTCGATTACGTCACTTCGGTGCTGATCGTTGGGGTGCTTATGACCATCTACGTTGTGTTTGGCGGGATGCATGCCACAAGCTGGGTGCAGATCACCAAAGCGATTTTGCTGATGGGCGGCACCTTCGTGATCTCGCTGATGGTCTTCGCCAAGTTTGATTTTAGCCTGACCGGCATGTTCGAGCAGATGAAGACCGCAACGCCACTCATGGAAAAGTACTTAAATCCGGGCAACAAATATAACGTGCCGCTGGAGACGATATCGCTTAACCTGGCATTGGTGCTGGGGACGGCGGGGCTGCCGCATATTTTGATCCGGTTCTTTACGGTGAAGGACGCCCGTACGGCTCGCAGCTCCGTGGTTTACGCGACTTGGATCATTGGGATCTTCTACGTGATGACGATCTTCCTTGGCTTCGGGGCCGCTGCGTTCGTTGGCACCGAGGAGATCACCGCCGTCGACAAAGCCGGCAATATGGCCGCTCCGCTGCTGGCTAAGGCGCTTGGCGGCGACTTCCTGTTCGCTTTTATCTCGGCGGTCGCGTTTGCGACGATCCTGGCTGTGGTCACCGGCCTTGTTCTGTCCGCAGCGTCGGCTTTTGCACACGACTTCTACGGACAGATCGTCCGCCGCGGCAAAGCGTCCGAAGGCGAGCAGCTGCGGATGGCTCGCTGGGCCTCGATTGGCGTATCGATCATCTCGATTCTGCTGGCTCTTTTTGCTCAGAAAATGAACGTGGCTTTCCTCGTCTCGCTGGCTTTTGCCGTTGCGGCAAGCGCTAATCTGCCGATTATCCTGTTCACCGTGTTCTGGCGAAGATTTAACCGCACGGGGGCGATATCCGGCATGCTGGTTGGTTTGTTCAGCACGATTATCCTTGTGGCGCTAAGTCCAAACGTCTGGGATCCGGAGCCGGGCAAGGCGATTCTGACCGGAACGGCTCTTTTCCCGATGACGAACCCGGGAATTATTTCCATCCCGCTTGGCTTTCTTGCTGCGTTTGTCGGCACCTTCCTGTCCCGCGAGAAAGATGAGGCGAAATACGCCGAGGTGCTGGTTAAAGCGAACACCGGAGCTTAAGCAAAGGCTAAATTGCAACCTAACGACTCCAATTGGGGTCGTTTTTTTAAGATATCAGAAAGTATAAACTTCGGGGCATTGGCATCCTGATATCGCAAGAAAAACTTCCGCTAAACGCGGTCTGTCTACTTTGAATGTACGTCGATAGACGTTTTTCTTATATGTAAAAATCTAGATAAAACCTTTAATTCGTGAAGTGAAATGTATGCGCTTACCTACTATAATTTTCTATCAAAGGGGGTGATAGTTAAATGTTGGTAAAAGAGGCTCCAAGGTAGGTGATGCCCCAGGAAACGAAGCTTGACCTCGGTAAGAAGCAGGGAGCAAGAATTATTTTTGTTAGTCAAATCTATTTCTGAGGAGGAATGTTTGATGAAATTAAAAAAGAAGATGCTCACTTTACTCCTGACGGCTTCGATGAGTTTCGGTTTATTTGGGGCAACCTCGAGTGCAGCAACGGATTATTGGCAATATTGGACGGATGGCGGCGGAACGGTGAATGCGGTTAACGGGTCCGGGGGCAATTACAGCGTAACTTGGCAAAATAGCGGGAACTTCGTGGTCGGCAAAGGCTGGAGCGTAGGGTCGCCAAATCGGACGATCAATTACAATGCCGGCATCTGGGAACCTTCGGGGAACGGGTACTTGACCCTTTACGGATGGACTAGAAACTCGCTGATCGAGTATTACGTTGTCGACAGTTGGGGGACGTACCGGCCAACAGGTACTCACAAAGGAACGGTGAACAGCGACGGAGGCACCTACGATATTTATACGACCATGCGCTATAATGCGCCTTCCATTGATGGCACGCAGACGTTCCAACAGTTCTGGAGCGTGCGGCAATCGAAACGACCAACCGGCAGCAACGTCTCCATCACCTTCAGCAATCACGTGAATGCTTGGAGAAGCAAGGGCATGAACCTGGGCAGCAGCTGGTCGTACCAGGTCTTGGCGACGGAAGGCTATCAGAGCAGCGGAAGATCCAACGTCACGGTGTGGTAATGGTTCATCGCTAAATTTGGTCTCAAGGCCGTTCGGTTTGCCGCCGGCGGCCTTCACTGATCTTCAATCAAAGGGGAGCTGACCTTGAGGAAGCGATACATGAGCATGATCTTGTCCATCACCATCATGGTGCTGGTCTCCGCCTGCTCGCAGGCAGCAATGGGGAGACCGGAGCGGCAGAACGACTCCTTCGTGCTAGTTCAAGGCGGGAGCGTGAAGAACACCCGGTCTAATTTTTATGGCTCGAGCAGGGTACTGGCTGATTTTTATATCGGAAAATATGAAGTGACCCAGAGAGAATGGGTGGAAGTGATGGGCAGCAATCCGTCTCAGTTCCAAGGCGACCAATTGCCGGTGGAGATGGTGAGCTGGTACGACGTGATCGAGTATTGCAATCAGCGGAGCATAAAAGAGGGCTTGAAACCTTTTTACAATATAGATAAGCAAAAAATAGACCCCAACAATCAAAGCGAATACGATCCTGTGAAATGGACGGTCACCATCAATCCGGACGCGAACGGGTACCGGCTTCCGACGGAGGAAGAGTGGGAGTATGCAGCTGGGGGCGGGCAGCACAGCCAAAGCTATAAATACAGCGGAAGCTCGCGTGTGGACGATGTGGCCTGGTATTGGCGGAATGCCGGAGAGGAGTACCTGAGCGGGGACTGGAACTGGCCGATCATTGAGAGTAATCATAGCCGAACCCGGCCTGTTGGCGGCAAGGAGCCCAATGAGCTGGGGCTGTACGATATGTCTGGCAATGTGAGGGAATGGTGCTGGGATTGGTACGGGGACGAGGTGAACCAGAACTATAAGCGTGGCTCATTTCGCGTAGTGAAAGGCGGCGGCTGGATCGGCGATGTCAGCAGCAGCGAGGTGTCGTTTCGCGGCAAGTTTGAAGCGAGCGGCTTTGGCCCGGATCAAGGGTTCCGCCTGGCGCGCAACAAGTAGTTTGGCGAGGACGCTTGGCCTTATTTTGGAATTGAATCAAGCCCTTCTCACGTAGTAAGCTAGGGGGAGAAGAACCCATACGGGATGAAGGGAGCTGGCTCCATAAATGAAGCTGGAAACGGTGATGCAGGAGCTTGAGGCACTCGGTAAGGAGCGCCTGAAAAAAATGTACATGTCCAACGGCGCGCGGGAGCCGCTGTTTGGTGTAGCCACAGGAGAAATGAAGCCGCTGTTCCGGCAGATCAAGATCAATCAGCCCTTGGCTGAGGAGCTTTACGCGACGGGGAATTACGATGCGATGTATTTTGCGGGGATGATTGCGGATCCGAAGGCGATGACGCATGCGGATTTTGATCGCTGGATCGAGGGGGCGTATTTCTATATGCTGTCGGACTTCGTGGTTGCCGTCACCTTGGCGGAGGCGGATATCGCCCAGGAGGTGGCCGACCAGTGGATCGCCAGCGGGGACGAGCTGAAGATGTCGGCGGGTTGGAGCTGTTACTGCTGGCTATTGGGGAGCCGGCCGGACAGCGAATTTGACGAGGGCAAGCTCGCCGGCATGCTGGAAACGGTGAAAAACTCGATTCACGATGCGCCCGAGCGTACGAAGTCTGCGATGAATAACTTTGTTTACACCGTCGGGGTTTCTTACCGGCCACTCCACACTCAAGCGGTGGAGACCGCCCAGGCGATCGGCCCGGTCGAGATGAAACGGGGGAAGAAGAAAAGCGCCATTCTGAACGCTTCGGAAAGCATTCAAAAAGCGCTGGATCGCGGGCAACTGGGCTTTAAGCGGAAGTATGTGCGGTGTTGAGATTGGCGGGGAGGGGACACGGAGCTGGTAGCTGTGGGCGTTAGTCCACCGGGTGCATTCTATATGAAAAATCGAATACAATCGGCTAAATTCGGCGATATCGGCGAAATGTATTCGAAAAATCATACAGAATTGGGCCTGATGCGGGTGAAATCGAGCTACAACGGTTTCCCATTCAACGTCGGCGGGTCCTCGGGCTTCATCTCGGGACCGAAATCGTCCGTCGCTGCGGCAGGGTTGCCGTCCTGGTTCCAGGCGTCTTTCGTCATGAAGGCGCCTTTTCGGCCTTCGTTGGTGGAGTCCTTGGCCTTGGCCCGCTGCAGCTGCTGCTGAGTGTAGTCCTCATTTTTGCTCATCTTAGGCACCTCCTTAGGTTTCGTGTATCGTGGGTGGTTATTTAGTATTCCCAAAGATCATTTCCTCAAAAAAGAAAATCCGCCAAAGCTCGAACTCCTTGGAGTCCAAGCCTTGACGGGTCCCTATCTCATGATCCTTCAGCTTATTGCGCCTTCACGAACTCGGCCGCCTTCACGCCGGCCTGACGTCCGAAAATGATAATATCGGCCACGGAGTTGCCGCCGATCCGGTTATCCCCGTGCAACCCGCCGGTAACTTCGCCAGCGGCAAACAGACCTGGGATCGGGTTGCCTTCTTTGTTCAATACTTCTGTGTTGGTGTTGATTTTCACGCCGCCCATGGTGTAGTGGATGCCGGGAGCAATTTTGATGGCATAGTACGGTGCGCCGGACAAATCGTTATCCATCCCGGTGGTTCTGCCGAATTCGGCGTCATTTTGATTCTGAACAGCCGCGTTCCAAGTTTCTAACGTTTGCGCCAAAGCATTTGCCGGTACACCCATCTTTTCGGCCAAAGCTTCAATCGTGTCGCCCTGGAGTACAATGCCCATCTTCTCATATTGTTGGATCGCTTTAGCTCGGGATTTCACACCGGAATCAAAGACAAGGTAGGCGGACTTCTCAGGCAGGGCATTGATCGCGTTGGTCACTTTATCGCGCGTGTCCATTTCATTAAAGAAACGCTTGCCTTCGCTGGAAACAAGGATCGCGCCTTCGCCGCGCACGGCTTCACCGATCAGATAAGATTTCTCCTGTTGAACAGTCGGGTGAACCTGGATCTGATCCATATCAACGGTAACGCCGCCCAATTTCTCAATCATCGTAATGCCGTCGCCGGTGCTGCCAGCTTGGTTGGTCGTGACATATCCCTTTAAGTCCGGTCTAAACTGCGTGATCATTTCCGGATTGGCCCCGTAACCGCCGGTCGCCACGATGACGGCTTTGCCGGTAATCGTTTTTTCTTCGGTATCGTTCAGGACCACCTTCACGCCGCTCACTTTGCCGTCTTGCTGAGTAATCTCCTTGACATTGGCGTTGACGAACAACGGAATGCCTTGTTCTTCAACGTTTCGGACCAGGCCGTCCACCAGGTATTGTCCCACGGCGGAGCCGTCTTCCGGACGGTGCGTGCGTTTTTCGCTCATGCCGCCCGTAATCGTGAGGTTATTCAACCGAATGCCAATGGAATCGAGCCAATCGATCGCGCCTGCGGAATGGTCAACGAAGAAACGCAACAGTTCGGTATCATTTGTATTGTGGCCACCTTTTAGCGTCTCTTCATAGAACTTGTCGTTGCTGTCTTCAATGCCTTGTTCCTTTTGGAATTTCGTCTCCGAGGCGTTCATGCCGGAGGACGATTTCGTCGTGTTACCGCCGGCCACCGGCATTTTCTCGAAGATAACGGGGTTCATACCGTTGGCTTTCGCTTCGAGTGCTGCGGTCATGCCAGCACCGCCTGCGCCGATGATAATGATATCGTAGCTGTCCTTCAATTGATCGTGAGGCGTATAGCTTTTTTCGGATGCGCCGGCTACGGCTTCGGCTTCGTTTTCTTTGGCTTTGTCCGTCTGTCCGCCAGCCTGCGTCTGGTTCTGATCCTGAGCCTGGTTCTGAGGCTCATTCCCATTGTTGCCGCATCCCGCGATGACAAGCATCAAGGATAAGACGAGAATGAGTGCTGCTGTAACTTTCTTTTGCATGATAAACCCTCCACTTCTGTCTATATCGGGGTGCTGTTTCTCTTTCGTTCCCCTTGGAGAGGATAACATAAGGGCATACCATAGTAAGTGAACCATTTCACAATTCGACAAATTTTGATATCCCAGCGTCCGGTACCCAGCGTCCGGTAAAAACAAAAAGGCAACTCCGTCAGCCAGGTTAAATTGGCTTGGCGGAATTGCCTTTATTTTTGCATGATCTATACAGCTTCCATCTTCTGCGCGGTATACAAGCGGTAGTACAGACCACGTTTGGCCATCAGCTCATCATGCGAGCCGGATTCGGCAATCCCCTTGTCGGAGACATACATGATGCGGTCGCAGTTCTTCACCGTCGACAGCCGGTGCGCGATGATGAACGAGGTGCGTCCCTTGAGCAGCTCGTTTAAGCCTTGCTGAAGCAGGCGCTCCGTCTTGGCGTCGATCGAGGAGGTCGCTTCGTCCAGGATCAGAATGCGCGGATTGGCCAGCAGCGTCCGGGCGAACGAGATGAGCTGCCGCTGTCCTTGGGAGAGCTTCGAGCCGCGTTCGTTCACCTCGGTGTAGTACCCTTGCTCAAACTCGCGGATGAACTCGTCCGCGCAGACCGTTTTGGCCGCGGCGATGACTTCCTCCTCGGTGGCGTCCAGCTTGCCGTATCGGATATTATCCATGATCGTACCCGAGAAAATAAAGCTATCCTGCAGCATTATCCCCATCTGGCTGCGCAGCGACTTCAACGTCACTTGAGAGATGTCGTGACCATCGATCAGAATCGCGCCTTCGCTCACATTATAGAAGCGCGAGATGAGGTTGACGACCGTGGTCTTGCCCGCGCCCGTCGGTCCGACGAGGGCGATGCTTTCCCCGGCTTTTACCTCGAAGTTCAGGTGCTCCAGAATGTTCAGGCCTGGATCGTAAGCAAACGTAACGTCTTTGAATTGGACGTTGCCCTGCACCGGCGGCAAAGCCTTCGCCCCCGGGACATCGCTGACCGTCACCGGTTCATCCATCGTTTCGAAGATCCGTTCCAGATAAGCGACGGCGTTAATGAAGTTGTTATACAGCTGGGACAGGTTCAGGATCGGTTGCCAGAAGCGGGCCGCATAGTTACTCATCGCAAGGATGACCCCGAAGGTCACGCCTTCCGGACCCATCGCAAGCAAGCCAACCATATAGATCAGCGTCGTGACGATCGTCGCCAGGTTGTCGACGGAGAACGGGATCAGGGCGTTGTAGCGAAGCGCCCGCATCCATTCCTTGCGGTAGTTGCCGGCCAGGCGGGTAAAGATGCCTTCGTTATGCTTCTCGCGGGAGAAAATTTGCGTCACGCCAATCCCGCTGATGCTCTCCTGCAAATACGCGTTCATGTTGGAGCTTTTGTTGGAAACAGCCTGCCATGCCCGGCGCTGCCGGGTTTTGATCAGCAGCATAACGCCGAGGAACACCGGCAATCCGGCCAAGGTGACGAACGACAACCGGACATCCAACGCAAACATAAACACAGCGATAAAGATCAAATTGACGATCTCCAAAATAAAGTTGATGATCCCGTTGGACAAAACGTCCGATACGGCGTTAACGTAGTTGACGACGCGGATCAGGATTTTCCCTTGCGGGCGGTCGTCGTAATATTTAAACGGCAGCTGCTGCAGATGCTTGAACAGATCCGTACGGATATCGAAGATGATATCCTGGCCGACCCGGGTCATGATCCGGGAGCGGATCGTCGCCAGCTCGACGCTGACCACGATCGTGAGCAGCATCAGCGCAGACCACCCGACCAGCGCACCAAACGCTTTCTCCGGAATCGTCACGTCCACAACGTGTTGAATAATGAGCGGCGCCGACAGCGCGATTGCAGCCGACAAGGCGCTCAGCACAAACGCGATGATCATCGGCTTCTGCTGTTTTCGGATGTACACCATGGCACGTTTGAAGTGCTTTATGTCAAAAGGAGACTCCAGATTCTCATCCACATCGAACTTATTTCTGGCCATGGGCGCTCACCGTCCTTCCGATCCCTTCATTTTGAAGCATAAATACATCGTAATAATAGCCGCGTTTCGCGAGCAATTCCGCATGGGTGCCTTCCTCGATCAGCCGTCCGCCGTCCAGGATCAGAATGCGGTCCGCTTCGGCTGTGGTCGACACGCGCTGGGCAATGATCAGCTTCGTGCACGGGAAGTTCAGCTCGCGCAAGCTCTTCTGGATATGCTCCTCGGTTTCCAAGTCAACCGCGGAGGTGGTGTCGTCGAGGATCAGAATCGGTCGGCGCACCGCCAGCGCCCGGGCCAGCGCAATCCGCTGCTTCTGACCGCCGGATAAGCCGACGCCGCGTTCCCCAACGATGGTGTCATACCCTTCCGGCATTTTCGTAATAAAATCATGCGCAGCAGCGAGCCGGGCATACTCTCTCGTTTGTTCCTCCGGCAGTTCGGGATCGCCGTAAGCGATATTTCCGTCGATCGTATCGGAGAACAGCAGCACGTCCTGGGTCGCGATGCCGATGTTGCTGCGGAGCTCATCGAGCTCCAGGTCGCGGACGTCCACGCCGTCAACCAACACTTGCCCGTCGGATACGTCGTAAAAGCGGGGGATCAGGTTTACGAGCGATGTTTTGCCCGAACCGGTTGAGCCCATAATGGCGATCGTTTCCCCCGGATTCACCGAGAAGCTGATATCGTGAAGCACTTCATTGCTGTCATATTTGAAGCTGACATGCTTGAATTCGATCCGTCCTTCGTAACGGCGCTTTTCGATCGCTTTGTGCTCGTTTACGATTTTTGGTTTGGCGTAATAAATTTCTACAATTTTACTTAAGCTGGCGAAGAAACGTTGAATATCGTTAATGATAATGCCGATGTTGCGCATCGGGTTGGATACGGCCCAGATCAATGCGGAGAACGCGGAAAATTCCCCGAAGGTAATCCGTCCCTGCATGACAAAATATCCGCCAGCCAGCATCAGGATCACGTTAAACGCTTGTGCGAACGTCTCCAGATACGGGAAGTAGTCCAGCCACACGAGCGCGGCTTTCTTGTTCGCTTCTGAGAAGTGAATGTTCTTGTCGGTGAACTTCTCAATTTCAAATTCTTCACGGGCAAAGGCTTTAACGACGCGGTTCCCCGAGATGTTCTCTTGGGTGATCGTGTTCAGTTGGGACAACCGCTCGCGCAGATCCACGTACATTGGACGGACCTTTTTCGCGAAGATGTAAGCCACGATGAAGATCGGAGGCGCCAAGATCAGCAGCCACAGCGTCAACACAGCATCAATTGTGAAAAAATAAGCGACGGCCGCAACAAAGATCGTCACCGATTCAATAATCGTCTTGATAATCCACGCCATCGAGTGCCGCACCATGTCCAGGTCCCCGGTCATCTTGGTCATGAGGTCCCCGGTCCGGTTATGGTCATAGTACTCCATATCCTGGCCTTGGATTTTGTTGTAGAGGTAGATGCGGACTTTGTACAGCATATTTTGCGAAGCCTGCTCGTATTGCATCGTCGTCAAATAAGCAAGCCCCGTCCGCAGCAGAGAGAAACCAATCATCCCCAAGCAGAGCATGATCAGCAGTCCCCGTTGCTGCGATAAATTTTCCATCGCATGTTCACCTGTGATAAACGTGTCGACAATGCGTTGGCCTATGTACGGATTGATAATCATGAGCGAGGAGCCCACGACGGAAAGCACCAGCGCCGTGATATATCTGGCCCGGTTGCCCTCCAAATTCTGCCACAGCCATTTGAGTTCAAACAATTCTGATCACCCGTTTCTGTTTGTTGTTGCAAGCTGTCAAATGCAACCCCGTTTTCGCAAATCATCGTGATTATACCACAACCGTTCACAGGTAAAACCCGCATATTCCAGCGTGTTGTCACGTAGGTTAGCGTTTTCGTGATGGGATCGCCTCTTTGCTTTTATTTCGGTAAAATCTTTAGAATATGAAGTGAATAGCTCCGATTTTGCAGGCCGATATGAAAAAAGTGAAGGAGGGGTTGCCATGGTCGAGGATATCGTCATCGTACCGTTAACCGCTGAAGATCGAGAGGAAGCCTGCCGGGTATTCGAGCAGACGATTCCAGAGGCGTTTGCCGCGGAAGGGTTTGGACATTTAATAGAAGATATTCGCGAGGAAATTGAGGGGAAAATCCAGCTGGTGGACGCAGCGCTTGGGGCTGCACCTGGCTTTGATTCACGCGGGGATGGGCCACAAGCGGTGGAGAGCCCTGTCTTTTTCCTCGCTGCGAAGATCGCTCGGGAGGTGGTCGGCATCATTTCCTTTGGCCCTTGCGGGAAGGAAATCAGGGAATGTACCCAGCACGCGTTGGACGATGTTGGCGAGCTGGGGAGCTTGTACGTGCTGTCCGCCTATCAAGGACAAGGCATCGGATCGGCTTTGATCGAGGCGATGGCGAAGGCGCTGCGGGAGCGGGGCATCGAGCGGTTCTGCCTCGACAGCGGCTACAAGCGGGCGCAGCAGAAGTGGCTTCGCAAGTTCGGTGAGCCTTATGCCGTGGCCAAGGACTACTGGGGGCCGGGGCAAGACCATATGGTATGGTTGTGTCAGGTGGAGGACTACGTGGTGCGCAGGTAGGGTTTCCGACTTCACTCGGTGCTGAAATAAGGGTAAAAAGTGGTCTTATTCTTCAAAATCAACACGTTCCTCGTAAAATAAGGCACTAAAATGTCCTTATTGATCTCAAATCGGGCCAATACGGGACATTTCAGCCTCTTTTCCTCCAAATAAGACCCTAAAAGGGCCTTATTTTCTTCATGGAGTGCAAAAGGGCGGAAATAACGCCACAAAAGGGCCTTATCGGAATGCTCTGCCGAAATGAGAACGGTCGGCCATCGCGCATGCACCGAACCGGTCCGATCCAACTCTCCATTTGCCGGGTTACCTGTGAAGTGTTATATTGGTAAGATTGGTGGAACGAGCTTCAAGCCTTGGGCGCTTCCTGCCAAAATTAGCGATTCCGGCAGTAAGGCCGGCAAGGAGTTATTATGCAATTTAAAGAACTGAACCTGATCCCTTCGATCTTAAAAGCGTTGGAGCAGGAAAACTATACGGCACCTACGCCCATTCAACAACAAGCGATTCCTCCGATTCTGGGCGGCCAAGACTTATTGGGTTGCGCGCAGACCGGTACGGGGAAAACCGCAGCATTTGCCATCCCCACCCTGCAGTTGCTGCATAAGGATGGCGCCCCGCGCGCAGGCCGGCGGAACATCCGCGCGCTTGTGATCACGCCAACCCGCGAGCTGGCGCTGCAGATTTACGAAAATTTTTGCGCCTACGGCAAGTACCTGCCTCTGAAATGCGCCGTCATCTTTGGCGGCGTGTCGCAGAAACCGCAGGAGGCCGCGCTGCAAAAGGGCGTAGACATTCTGGTGGCCACGCCCGGAAGGCTGAACGATCTCATGCAGCAGAAGCTGATCGATCTGAAGAACGTGGAGCTCCTGATTTTGGATGAAGCGGATCGCATGCTGGATATGGGCTTTATCCACGACGTCAAGAAGATCATCGCCAAGACACCGTCCCAGCGGCAAACCTTGCTCTTCTCCGCCACGATGCCAGATGCGATCGCGCAAATGGCCGATTCCATCCTGAGAAATCCCGTCAAGGTGGAGATTACGCCGGTTTCCTCAACGGTGGACACCATCGGGCAGTATCTGTATTACGTGGACAAGGGCAACAAGAGGGATCTGCTGATTCATCTTTTGAAAGACCCATCCATCGAATCCGCCATCGTCTTTACGCGGACCAAGCATGGGGCGGACCGGTTGGTGCGCCACTTAACGAAGGCGCAGGTCAGCGCCAAAGCCATCCATGGCGACAAATCGCAAGGCGCTAGGCAGACGGCTTTGCAAGATTTCAAGAATCGCACCTTGCGCGTCCTGGTTGCTACCGATATTGCGGCACGGGGCATCGACATCGACGAGTTGTCCCACGTCATCAACTATGAGCTGCCGAATATTCCCGAAACATACGTCCACCGGATCGGGCGGACCGGCCGGGCCGGACAAAGCGGCGTCGCCATTTCGTTCTGCGATTTTGACGAGAAGCCGTACCTGGCCGATATCGAGAAATTGATCGGAAAGCGGATCCCTGTCATTAAGGAGCACCCTTATCCGATGCAACAGACCGCCTTAGCTCCAAAGCCGGTGCAGCCGGCAAGGGAGTCCAAGAAGCGCACGGAATCCTTGAACACCAAACGTGTAAGACAATCCCGCTAAATGAAGAAGGAGTTGCACCTCCCATCTTGATGATGGTACAGGGCAACTCCTATTCTTGTAGGTCTTCCTAAGGCTCATTCCCCGCCCGACAACAACTTCAGCAGCTTCTGCGGAATGTTGAACTTCTGGTTGTCGATGAGCAACTGGAACTCTTCGGAGGCTTCGACTTGGTGAGCGTGCTTGATTTCCTCCATTTCCTGCTGCAGCTGTTCCATTTTCAAGTCCAGCTCGTAGGCGGTGTCGGCGGCGTTCTTGAGATCCTGGAGCAGACGATCCGGTACGGACTCGTTGTATTTATAGAAAATTTTGTGCTCCAGACTGGCCCAGAAATCCATGGCAATGGTGCGGATCTGAATTTCGACGCACACCATTTCCTCGCCGTCTGACATGAACACCGGCACTTCGACCAGCATGTGCAGGCTTTTGTATCCGTTCGGCTTGGGGTTCTTGATGTAATCTTTGATCGTAAGGATCTTCAGGTCCTTCTGCGCCTGCAGCATTTCGCTGATCCGGTAAATGTCCGAGATAAACGAACAGGTGATGCGAATGCCGGCGATGTCGCGGATACTGCGCTTGATATCCTCTAAGGAGGAAGCGCCGCCTTTGCGGTACAGCTTCTTCATGATGCTTTCCGGAGACTTGATTCTAGACTTCGTATGCTCGATCGGATTGTAGTCGTGGAGAAGCTGAAACTCCTCCTGCAAAATTTCGATTTTTGTCTCCACCTCGTGGAGAGCAAATTTGTACATCATCATAAATCGGGTCAACGACTTCTGCAAGGCCTTCATTTGCTCTAAGGGGTTCACAAAAGATTGATTTATCATTAGGGGCTCCGTCCTTTAACATTGTTCATCACATGATTTCCATTTCCATTATAGCTTAGGAGACAGGCCAGATGCCAGAAAGGGGGATATCATGAGCGAACGCCCCTGATTGATTGTACTTACGAGGTTTGCAGCAGGGGCAACGCGTCCGTCAATTGGATCTTATACGATTTGACCAGGGTCTCCCCATTGGTGGTATCAGCTTCGTAAGCCCGTTCGAATCCGAGGCTCTCATACAGCTTCACCGCAGCGGCCATCATGTCCGACGTATGTAGGTACAGCGTGCGGGCGCCCAGCTCCAGGGATCGGCGGGCGGCCTCACGAATAAGCTGCTTTGCAATTCCGCGTCTGCGGGCATAGGGGGATACGGCGAGCAGCCGGATGATGGGGGATTGGATGCCTAGGTCCGATCTCCCATAGGCCGCTTCCGAGTTCAGGAACAGCTGCACGCTGCCCACGATGTCTCCGTTAAGCTCGGCGACAAGGCGGGCATAAGGGCCGTTGTCGTAGACAGAGCTTCGGATGTTCTCGCGATATTCCTCCCACCGCTCACGGGGCATATCAAACGCATATTGCCGGTAAGCTTCCAGCATCACCTTGGCAATTTGTTCCCGTTCATCCTCCCGGGCATCCCGGATTAACACTTCCTGCTCTAAACGGCTCATCTCTCCAACACTCCTTATCGAAGTAATTCATTTAACATCCCAATCAGGTGAAGTGAAATCAGTATAGACTAAATAC
Source organism: Paenibacillus sp. p3-SID1389 (assembly GCF_025151705.1). Lineage (NCBI taxonomy): Bacteria > Bacillati > Bacillota > Bacilli > Caryophanales > Paenibacillaceae > Paenibacillus > Paenibacillus sp. p3-SID1389. The sequence goes on from NZ_JALXVO010000001.1 coordinate 59,725, forward strand.
CGACTAACCGCATCGGAATATAAAAATATTTACACAGTCATTAAAAAATTCTATATCGAACGATTGACAAAAAGTGGCGGGCTCCCTAAGATTAAGGATAATTTTAATAAAACCGCCTATGTAGATTGGTATAGTAAGAAATATAGATTAATTTGGGGAGGGATCTTTTTGAACATCGATCATATTGAGGCGTTTGTATACATCAATCACTACGGCAGCTTCAACAAAGCGGCGGAGGTGTTATTTCTTTCGCAGCCGACGGTGACCGCGCGGATTCAATCGCTGGAGCGGGAGCTGGATTGCCGATTGTTCGATCGCTTGGGGAAACAAATCCAGCTGACGGAGAAGGGGAAACAATTTCTGCCCTACGCCCAGCAAATCCTCCAGATTTACCAAAAGGGAAAACATCATCTCCATTCCCGGCCGGGAACTCCTGAGGAACTTCGAATCGGGAGCACCGTATCCGTGTCCAACTATTTAATGCCGCACCTGCTCGTGCTTCTGCATAGGCGCTTTCCGTTAATCAACCTCAAGGTGATAACCGGTCCGACTGACGTTCTGGCAGGCAAGCTGGCGGCTAAGGAAATTGACGTCGCTTTTGCCCGCAAGCAGATGAGCCCGTCGTTCCAATCCTATCCCTTCTACGATGATCCGATTCGGTTATACGTGTATAAGGATCACCCGCTTGCCGCTGTCGGAAGTGCATCCATCCGCGACATTCGGCGGGAACCGCTGGTCTTCTTCGAATGCGGCTCCCTCGATTGGATGCGAATTCATCGCGCGTTTGAAAGCCTGGAGCAGCCGCCCAACATTGTGTATCAGGTCGATAATGCCGAGACGGCGAAGAAGCTTGTGATCAGCCGGGCCGGCATCTGCTTTCTCCCTGGGTTGTCCGCCAGACAAGAAGTGCAGGAGGGAATCCTCGTGCCGGTAGACATCCTTGAGACGGCCGGCGTTTCTTTACAAACCCACCTTATCTCCCTCAGCGGTGAAAACAACGTGTTTTTGGACGCTTTGTTAGAGCTAGGCGCTTCTCCTATCGACGATTTGCATGTACCCATAGAAAAACTCGATTAGACGTGTAACAAAAATCACAGTAAAGTAGTGTCAACATAATCCTGACTAAACTTATAGGGATTGTAAAACAAAGATCACCGTGAATAAGGAAGGGGTTAGAGACATGAAGAGATGGTTAAGTGCAGCGGCCGTACTGGTGTTAGCGGGGGCGCTGGCAGGATGCGGAGCGGGAGCGTCCGGCGGGACGGAAGCGAAGGATACGGCGGCGAGTGCGGACACGGGGGAAGTGAAGAAAATCATCGTAGGGACGGGCACAGGCTTTCCGAAAGTATGCTTTATCGACGAGAACGGGAAATTAACCGGATTTGACGTTGAGCTGGTCCGCGAGATCGATCAGCGTCTTGAGGAATATGAATTCGAGTTCCAGACCCAGGAGTTTTCCAACCTGCTGCTGAGCTTGGAGACGAAGAAGATCGATTTTGTCGCTCATGAGATGGAGAAGAACCCGGAGCGGTCCGAGAAATACCTGTTTAACAAAGAGCCCTACGCGCACTGGAGAAATAAGATCATCGTCGCGAAAGACAACAATACGATTCATTCCTTGGATGATTTGAAGGGGAAGAAGGTGTTGACCTCACCAACCAGCGCGCAGGCACAAATTTTGGAGAACTACAACAAGGAAAATAACAATGCTATCGAGATCGTGTACCAGAGCGGTGCAGCCAACGATACGGTCAGCCAAATCACTTCCGGCCGCGTCGAAGCCACATTGGGAGCGGACTTCTCGCTGTCGCTGATCGATCCTCAAGGCAAGCTGAAGACGACCGGGGAGGAGCTGTCACAAGCCGATATTCTCTTCGTCTTCCGCAAAGACGATCCGGAGGGACAGAAGCTGGCGGATGCGATCGACGAGGTGATCAAGGAATTGAAGGCGGACGGAACCTTAGGCAAGCTGAGCAAGGAATGGCTGGGAGAAGACTTCACTAGCTAATCAACAAGGCGGGAAAGGAGGGAGATTTTCGTGGGGGCACCGTTTGATTTTTCTTTCGTGATCAGCGCCTTTTCGAAGCTGTGGTCGACGCTGGGCGTCACCTTGCTGATTGTGGGCGGGTCGCTGCTGACGGGAATGATCGTCGGGTTTGTGATCGCGTTCCCCCGGCTGTATCGGATTCCGGTGTTGCAGCAGTTTTCGAAGGTATATGTCTCTTTTTTCAGAGGGACGCCGATCTTGATCCAATTGTTCCTGTTCTACTATGGCTTGCCGGAGCTGTTGAAGCTGGTCCACCTGGATATCTCCCGAGCGCCCGTGTTGTTCTTCGTCATTTTGACCTACGGCCTGCATACCGGAGCCTTTATGTCGGAGATGATCCGCGCTTCGGTGACGGCCGTGGATCGGGGACAGGTCGAAGCAGCCTATGCGATCGGGATGAAGGGGCATCAAGCATTCACCCGAATTGTATTGCCGCAAGCGTTGGCGGTGGCGGTGCCGGTCTTCTCCAATATGGTGATTGCCTTGTTGAAGGATACTTCGCTGGCGTTTACCCTTGGCGTCATGGAACTCACCGGCAAAGCCCAGACGCTTGGCGCGCTTACTCAGCATTTTATTGAAGCGTATTTGGCTCTGGCGTTCATCTATTTGGTCGTGAGCTTCACATTAGAGAAGCTGCTGCGGGCCGCCGAACGGCGTTTGCTGAAGCATGAGCAGCCGGATGGAGCGGAGAGAAGGAGATTTCGGATCGAGCGGAAGCCGTCGCTGAGAGGCATGTTTGTTGGGCTCGGCGCAGAAAAAGGAGGCGCAAAACTATGAAAATCGACCCTTCTTTTGTCTGGACGGCCTTCGTTCAGCTGTTGTCGGCGATTCCCACCACCTTAATGATCACTGCCGTGTCCGTCTCGGTTGGCTTTGTCATTGGCGTGATCACCGCGCTGTTCCGGCTGTATCGGGTTCCTGTGCTGGGGCAAATCTCCACCGCTTATGTCACCTTTATTCGCGGAACGCCCATGCTGACGCACTTATTGCTGATTTACTTCGGGTTGCCGGTCATTATTGACGGCTTATCGGAGGGGTTCGGCTGGGGCTTTAAGTCCGCCTCCATTCCGATGATTGCTTTTGCCTATATTTCCTTTTCTATCACGGCCGGGGCTTATATGTCCGAGGTCGTCCGCTCGGGGCTGCTGGCGGTGAACCGCGGGCAGCTCGAAGCGGCCTATTCCATCGGGATGACGACGTTTCAGGCGCTGCGGCGGATCGTGTTCCCCCAGGCGCTGGCGTTCAGCCTGCCGAACCTGTCCAACTCGGCGATCGGGATGCTGCACGGGTCGACGCTGGCTTTTACCGTATCCGTCGTGGATATTAACGCGAAAGCGCAAATCGTTGCCTCGACCAACTGGAAGTTTTTTGAGGCCTATGTTGCGGCGGCGTTGATTTTCTGGGGGCTGACCGTCCTGATCGAACGGCTCACGGCGCGGCTCGAGAAACGAATCCAACTTTACAATCGGGGGGGAGTGGCATGATTCAGCTTCGTCAATTATCCAAGTCTTTTGGGCGCCAGCAGGTCTTAAAATCGATTGATCTGACGGTGAACCAAGGCGATGTCGTAGTCATTCTGGGACCAAGCGGCTCCGGCAAAACGACGCTGCTGCGATGCATCAACTATCTGGAGAAGCCCAGCGGCGGCGAGATTGCCATCGGCGATTACCGGGTGAACTGCAGCCGCGCGACCAAGAAAGACATTCATACCCTCCGGCAAAAGACGGCGATGGTGTTTCAGCAATATAACTTGTTTCGGCACAAGACGGCGCTGGAGAACGTGATGGAAGGCTTGGTGATCGTCAAAAAAATACCCAAGGAAGAAGCCAAAGCCCGCAGCATCGCTTTGCTGGAGAAGGTGGGGCTGGCCGGTAAGCTGGACGCTTATCCAAGCCAGCTGTCCGGAGGCCAGCAGCAGCGGGTGGGCATTGCCCGAGCACTGGCGCTTGAGCCGGAGGTTATTTTATTTGACGAACCTACGTCGGCGCTGGACCCGGAGCTGGTTGGCGAAGTGCTGGAGGTCATTCGCAAGATTGCCAAGGAAGGGATCACGATGATCGTCGTGACCCATGAGATGGGGTTTGCCCGGGATGTGGCCAACCACGCCGTATTTATGGACGGCGGCGTCATCGTGGAAGAAGGGAGCCCGGCGGAGCTGCTGTATCATCCGCGTGAAGAGCGGACGAAGCAGTTTCTGAAACGGATTACCCCTGAGCCGAGCTATAGCATTTAAGCATTTAGGATTTAGGAGGCGACTGAGAGATGGGACTCACGATTAGCGTGTTGGATCAAAGCCCGGTTTACCCGGGGGAGAGTGCGGAGCAGGCGTTTAAGCATACCGTATCGCTGGCCCGCAAATCCGAGGAGCTGGGGTTCCGGCGGTTTTGGGTGTCTGAGCATCATGATTCGGAGCAGGTGGCCGGTTCCTCGCCCGAGGTGCTGATTTCCTACCTTCTGGCGAAAACGAGCACGATCCGGATCGGCTCCGGCGGCGTGATGCTCCAGCATTACAGCCCGTATAAGGTGGCGGAAAATTTCAACGTGCTGGCTTCTCTGGCGCCGGGGCGGGTCGACCTTGGCGTTGGCCGGGCTCCAGGAGGTTTGCCGAAGAGCACGCAGGCTTTGCAGCAAGGCGTAAGGGAATCGGCGACCTTGACAGACAAAATCGTGGAGCTGCGCAAATACGTGCAGAACCGCCTGGAGGCGGACCATCCGCTGGCCGGATTGCGCGCGGCCCCGCTCCCGGCGGAGGCTCCTGAGCTCTACGTGCTTGGGGCGAGCGTGGATAGTGCGCAAATCGCTGCAGGACTAGGCTTGCCTTATGTGTTTTCCTTGTTTATTAACGGGGATCCGGCGATTGCGCTCAAGGCGATCCAAACCTACCGGGAGAGCTTTGAGGCGTCCCACGGTACCGAGCCTCAAGTCATCCTGGCGTTGTCCGTCATCGTCGCCGAATCTGAAGCGGAAGCCGCCGAGCTTGCCGGCAATCAGAAGGTTGTGAAGGTGCGGCTCGCCAGCGGCAAATTGGTGACGCTTGGCACACGGGAGCAAGCGGAAGAGTTCGGCCGTCAGGCCGGAGAGCCCTATACGATCGAGGAGCAGGAGCCTTGGATTGTTAAAGGGACCAAGGCAACGGTCCGGGAGCAGCTGTTCGCGCTGCAGAAGGACACCGGCATCGAGGAAGTGATTGTCACCAGCAATATCACTCCTTTCGAGAAGCGAGTCCGCTCCTTTGAGCTGCTTCGCGAAGCATTAGTCGAAGTGCCGGTGGAGGCGTAACATGTCTAACGATACTTATACGACTCAAGAGTTGTCCGGTACAGCGGCAGCGCGGTTCGTAGAGATTCGCCGGGAGCTGCACCGGTACCCGGAACTGTCAAACGAAGAGTTCGAGACGACCCGTCGAATTCGCGGCTGGCTGGAGGAAGCGGGCATCCGGATCCTGGACATTCCGCTGACAACGGGGCTGGTAGCCGAGGTTGGCGGGCTCCAGGGCGGGCCGGTCATCGCGCTTCGGGCGGATATCGACGCACTGCCGATTCAGGAGGAGACGGGACTCCCGTTTGCTTCGGCGAATCCCGGCAAGATGCACGCCTGCGGGCATGATTTCCATACTGCCGCCCTGATCGGTACGGCGTATGCGTTGAAAGCGCGGGAGGCAGAGCTGAAGGGCACGGTCCGGCTGATCTTCCAGGCAGCCGAAGAGAAGGCCAAAGGCGCGCGGCAAGTCATCGCCAGCGGGGCGCTCGATGGGGTGCAGGCGATCTTCGGCATGCACAATAAGCCCGATCTTCCCGTCGGGACGATCGGGATCAAGAGCGGCGCGCTTATGGCCGCCGCCGACGGCTTTGTCGTTGAAGTCGCCGGACGGGGGACCCACGCTGCCGTGCCGGAAGCCGGCAACGATCCGATCGTCACCGCCGCGCATCTCGTGACGGTGCTGCAATCGATTATCAGCCGGAACGTTGGTTCCCTGGAAAGTGCCGTCATCAGCGTCACGAAGCTGCACAGCGGCACGGCGTGGAACGTCGTCCCTGAAACAGCGCTGCTGGAGGGCACGATCCGCACCTTTGATGAAGAGGTACGGCGGCGGGTGCTGCAGCGCTTCGAAGAGGTGGTTCAAGGAGTGGCGGCTGCATTTGGCACGACAGCTTCCGTCCGCTGGATCGAAGGGCCGCCGCCCGTGCTGAACGATCCCAAGCTGGCGGAGCTTGGGCTGGCGGCCGCAGAGGCGGCGGGGTATCAGGGCATCACGCCGGTTCCGTCGCCGGCAGGAGAGGATTTTTCGTGGTATCAACGGGAAGTTCCGGGGCTCTTCGTCTTTATGGGGACGGATGGGCCGCAGGAATGGCATCATCCAGCCTTTGATCTTGACGAGCGGGCGATTCCGGTAAGCATCGGCTTCTTCACGAAGCTGGCGGAGCTGGCATTGGAGGAGCTGGCACGGGATAACCGACGGAAGGAAGGCGCGTCCCGATGAGCACGCCCGCCGTTTATGACGTCATCGTCGTTGGCGCAGGCTCCATGGGGATGAGCGCCGGGTACTATTTGGCCCGTAAGGGGCTGCGAACGCTGCTGATCGATGCATTTGATCCGCCGCACCGGGAAGGCAGCCATCACGGCGAACCCCGGCTGATCCGGCATGCTTACAGCGGAGATCCCGTGTATACGGAATTGGCGGTTCGCGCCCACCGCTTATGGAATGAAGTGGAGGAGCTGACCGGAACTCGGCTGCTGGAGCCGTCCGGCGTGCTGAATATCGCGGATCGCACCATCTATTCCTTTAAGGAGCGAATTGCGCAATCGGAGGCGCTGGGCGTCCGTACGGAATGGCTGGATGCGGCAGAAATCCGCGCCCGCTGGCCAGAGCTGACGATCCCGGATTCGTTTGAGGCGATGTATGAGCCGGACGCCGGGTACTTGTACAGCGAGCGATGTGTGGAGGCGTATCGCAAGCTGGCGTTGGCGCAAGGCGCGGAGCTGCTGACGTACGCCATCGTGCGGAATTTGAAGGTACACAGCGGAGCAGGCGGCGTGACGGTTTATACCGCGGACGACAAGTTTCATGCCGGGGCCGTTCTGCTTACTGCCGGGGCATGGTTCAGCACGCTCGCCCCGTTCGTCAACCTTCCCATTCGCGCCGTGCGCAAGGTGGTCGGATGGTTCGAGACAACCGGTCCTGGCTTCGACGCGGGACGTTTTCCCGGGTTTACATTGGGGACGCCGGAAGGCGGGTATTACGGGTTCCCGAACATCGGCGGAGCCGGTCTTAAGATCGGCCGCCATGACGGCGGAATCCCCTGGACCCCGGGGGAGACGTTGGCGCCTTTCGGAAGCCGTCCCGAGGATGAAGCGGATTTGCGCCGCGTGCTGTCAGCCTATATGCCGGGGGCGGCCGGCCGCCTAAAGCAAGGCGCGGTCTGCAAATACGAGATGTCGCCGGATGAGGATTTTATCATCGACCGGCATCCAGAGCACCCGCAGGTTTGGGTGGCGGGCGGCTTTTCCGGACACGGCTTCAAATTTGCCAGCGTGATTGGGGAGCGGCTTGCGGACTTGGTTGAAAAAGGGAAGACGGATGACTCGCTGCGGCCGTTTGCGCTGGATCGTTTTGGCCAGTTGGCGAAGTAGAGAGATTTGGCGCTGGACCTGATTGGGCCAGTTGGCGTAGCAGGGAGTTCGGGAAGAAGCTTAATTTGGAATCGGAGGGGATGGCATGACTAAAGTAAATTTTGAAGCTTTTTTGAATACACATGGACAGCTCGTTACGGCCATTGATGGCCTCAGCGAGGAGCAGACCACTTGGAAGCCAAAGCCGGAGAGCTGGAGCGTACTGGAGGTATTAACCCACTTGGTGGATCACAGTATCGTTGTCTCTTTTAGGATCCGGGATATTCTGGCGGGAACGGAGGCGCGGCTGCCGGCTTTTAACCAAGACGCCTGGATCAGCGGGCAATATGCCAACGCAGGTAAAGTCTCCGATGTGCTGCAGGCCTTTCATGCGTTGCTTTTGTACAACAGCCTGCTGTTAAGCCGCCTGGATGCGGCCGACTTGGAGAAAACCGGCGTGAACGCCAAGGGAGAAACTGTCTCCATCAAGGATATTGTCGAGGGCTTTACCAACCACGTCCAACGTCATTTGGGGCAAATCGATCGAATCAAACAAGCAGCCGGGTTTGCCCTAAGCAAGAGCTAAGGGCTAGGAAACGAACGATACCCAAACGATAAGGAGGAACGAGATCATGGCGAAACCAAGACAACTCAAATTAGGCGCATTATTGCACGGGGTAGGAGGAGGAACCTCCCTGTGGCGTCATCCGGATGTGCAGGCGGATGCCAGCGTGAATATCGACGTGTATAAACGTTGGGTGCAAAAGGCGGAGGCCGGCAAATTCGACCTGGTATTTATTGCGGACGGCTTATACATCACGGAGAAATCGATCCCCCATTTCCTGAACCGCTTTGAGCCCTTAACGCTCCTCAGCGCCCTGGCGGCGGTCAGCAAGCATGTGGGTCTGGTCGGAACGTTGTCCACTTCGTACAGCGAGCCGTTTACCGTTGCCCGGCAGTTCGCCTCCTTGGACATGATCAGCGGAGGGCGCGCAGGCTGGAACGTCGTAACCTCCCCGTTGGAAGGCTCGGCGCTGAACTATGGGAAGAAGGAGCATCCGGACCATGCCAAACGTTACCGGATTGCCACCGAGTTTCTGGAGGTGGTCCGCGGTCTGTGGGATTCGTGGGAGGACGACGCATTTGTGCGGGATAAGGAGACGGGGGTATTTTTTGATCCGGAAAAAATGCACACGCTGAACCACGTCGGAGAATTCTTCTCGGTGAAGGGGCCGCTGAACATCGCCCGCTCTAAGCAAGGGCAACCCGTGATCTTCCAGGCGGGCTCCTCTGAGGTCGGCAAAAATTACGCAGCCAAGCACGCGGACTCCGTGTTCACCGGGCATGAGACGATCGAGGACGCGCAAGCTTTCTACCAAGATGTGAAGTCCCGCGCTGCATCGTTTGGACGGAATCCGGAGGAAGTCCTGATCTTTCCGGGGATCAGCCCGATCCTTGGCCGTACGCCGGAGGAAGCGGAACGCAAATATCAAGAGGTCGCCAGCCTGGTGACGATCGAGAATGCGCTGGACTATTTAGGCCGTTTCTTCGAGCATCATGATTTCTCCCAATATCCGCTGGATGAGCCGTTCCCGGATGTCGGGGATTTGGGCAAAAACAGCTTCCAAAGCAGCACGGATAAAATCAAAAAAGACGCCAAGGAAAAAGGGTTGACGTTAAGACAAGTGGCGCTTCAAGTCGCAACGCCGCGCGGCGGATTTATCGGGACGCCGGAGCAGGTCGCAGACCGGATTCAGGCCTGGTTTGAGGGAGGCGCAGCCGACGGGTTTATGATTACCGCTGCCGTTCCGAACGGGCTGGAGGATTTTGTGGATCTGGTCGTACCGATTCTGCAGGAGCGCGACCTGTTCCGGACTGAATACGAAAGCGATACGCTGCGCGGCAACCTGGGCCTGCCGTTTCCGGAGAACCGATATACGCTGGAGCGTAAAGCGGTAGCGGCTAAATCCTGAGGCGGGTACCGGCATGCTGAGGTGGTGCAGTTAGCTTTGCCAAATTAGGAGATGGATCACGAATAGGAGGAGATCAAATTATGAGCAAAATCGTTATTATCGCTGGGAGTCCAACCTTAGGTTCACGGTTGTTCGGATTAACGGATTACGTACAGGAGAAGTTGACCCAAGCGGGCAATTCCATCGATTGGTTCTCGGCGGCAGAGCTGCCGGCGGAGGATTTGCTCCGGGCGAATTTCAACAGCGAGGTTGTGAAGGAGCTGAACGCAGCGGTTGAAGCGGCCGATGCCGTTATCATCGCCAGCCCGGTCTATAAAGCGTCTTATTCGGGCGCGCTGAAGACGATCCTGGATTTGATCCCGCAAAAAGGGCTCCAAGGCAAAGTAGTGCTGCCGCTGTTCATCGGCGGGACGATTGCCCATTTGCTGGCGGTGGATTACGCGTTGAAGCCGGTGGTTGCGGCGCTTGGCGGAACTCATATTCTCAGCGGTGTATTTGCCGTCGATCAATGGGTTAGCCGGTTGGAGAACGGCGGGTTTGCGCTGGAAGAGCAGCTTCGGGTGCGGCTGGACGAGGAGGTAGCCGAGCTGAACCGGGAACTGGCCCGTTATCGGCTTGGGGCAGAGGAGCAGAAGCAAGGCCAGGTTGTGTAAATTCAGAAGGCGATGTGCCTGAAGGTGAAGGAGTGCTTCACGGGATTCTGTGCTGCACTAATGCCGACTAAACATATGAGTTAATGATTGATTAGAGTGTCATGATTTCTAAATTAAACAAAGGTGGAGTGAACAATGGGTTCCCATTCCAATAGACAGCTCCGGTTCGGAGCCGCGATTCATGGCGTAGGGAGCAGCCATACGGCGTGGAGGCATCCGCAGATTCCTTCGGATGCCAGCGTAAGCCTTGCTTTTTATACGCAACAAGCGCAAATCGCTGAAAACGGAAAATTCGATTTTGTATTCATTGCGGACGGTCTCTACATCAATGAAAAATCGATCCCGCATTTTCTGAACCGGTTCGAGCCGATTACGATCTTGTCTGCGCTTGGCGCTGTAACTTCACGGATCGGCCTGGTCGGAACGCTGTCGACCTCGTACAGCGAGCCCTTTACGGTCGCCCGGCAGTTCGCGTCGATCGACCATATTAGCAAAGGGCGGGCCGGTTGGAACGTTGTGACTTCACCTTTGGAAGGGACGGCCCTCAATTTTGGCGGCAAACCGCACCCCTCGCATTCTGAGCGATACCGAATCGCCGAGGAATATTTGGAGGTCATCAAAGGCCTGTGGGACTCCTGGGAGGATGACGCTTTTATTCGCGACAAGGAGAGCGGGGTTTTCTTCGACCCGTCCAAAATGCATCGGTTGAATCACGAGGGCGAGTATTTCTCCGTACAGGGCCCGTTAAACATCGCGCGTTCCAAGCAGGGCCAACCGGTCGTGTTCCAAGCCGGCTCCTCCGAAAGCGGCCGCAACCTTGCGGCCAAGACGGCGGACGCGGTATTCACCGGACCGGAGACGCTTGAAGAAGCCAAGGCGTTCTATCAGGACGTGAAGCGGCGCGCCGTCGAAAATGGGCGTTCCCCTAATGAGATTCTGATCTTCCCGGGAATCGGTCCAATCATTGGCCGGACTGAGGAGGAAGCGGAGCGGAAATACCGCGAAATCGCCGAATTGGTGACGCCGGACAAAGCGCTGGAGTACCTTGGACGGTATTTCGAGCACCATGATTTCTCCCGATATCCGCTGGATGAGCCGTTCCCGGATCTGGGCGATTTCGGTTCGAGCAGCTTCCGCAGTACAACGGAACGTATCAAGAAACGGGCGAAGGAGCAGAACCTGACGCTCCGGGAAGTTGCGCTGCAGGAGGCGACGCCAAGGACGGTGTTCTTTGGCACGCCGGAGAAGGTTGCGGATATTGTGCAGCAATGGTTCGAGGAACAGGCGGCGGACGGTTTTATTATCGGAGAAAGCGTTCCGGGCGGGCTGAGAGATTTCGTGGAATGGGTCGTGCCGATTCTGCAGGAACGCGGATTGTTCCGCACCGATTATGAGGCGGATACGCTTCGCGGCAATCTGGGGCTGCCTGTGCCGGTGAACCGTTACACGGCGCAGAGGGCGCTGCAACAGGCCGGCAGCGTTCGGTATGTCTGATCAAACGTTAGTTTAAGCACAGGGAGGGCGTTGATGCCATGAGAATCATGAAAACCAAGCGCAGTAAATCCATCGTCGCAGCGGCAACGATGATGGTGGTGCTGCTATCGGCCTGCGGGAGCCATCCAACCGCACAAGAAAGCCCAAAGGCTGAGGCGTCCGCCTCGGATGCCGAACAAACAGCTGCCGCACAAGGCGGGGAACTCACTTATGCGCTGGCGACCTCACCCGATACGTTGGACCCGCATCGCAGCGGGCTTGCCGTAGCGGTTCGGGTCCTTCGCACGATCTATGACAGCCTGGTCGTCCAGCTGCCGGACAATACCATCAAGCCGTGGTTGGCGAAGGAATGGACGGTTTCGGAGGACGGGCTCAGCTATACCTTCAAGCTCCGGGAGGATGTCAAATTCCATGACGGAACCCCGTTTAATGCCGAAGCGGTTAAATTCAACTTCGACCGGATTCTCGATCCGGCCACAAAAGCGGCGAATGCGGCTGCCTTGCTTCAGCCGTATGAATCCTCCGAGGTAATTGACGAGTACACCGTCAAGCTCAACCTTTCGACACCGTCCAGAGCGTTCCTTGGCAACCTCAGCCAGGCGCTGCTTGGCATCGTCTCGCCGACGGCAGCCAAGCAATACGGTGATCAGCTGGGACAGCACCCGGTGGGAACCGGACCGTATAAATTCGTGAAATGGGAGGAAAACGCCGGCATTCAGGTGGAGCGCAATCCAGATTATCATTGGGCGCCTGAATTGGTCGACAACCCGGGAGCGCCTTATCTGGACAGCGTGAACTTTCGTATCATTCCGGAGGAAGCGACCCGGATCGGAAGCGTGCAGAGCAAGCAAGTGCTCGCTGCCGAAACGGTGCCGCCTCAGAATGCGATCGCACTGAAGAACCATGCCGAGCTGCAGTTGCTCCAGACCAATACGGTCGGCCTGCCGTATACGTTATTTTTTAATCTGGACCATGCCCCCTGGAATGAGCTGAAGGCCCGGCAAGCCGTGCAGCTCGCAGTTGATGTGGATGCGATCGTCAAGACCTTGTACTTAGGCACTTACGAGCGGGCTTGGTCACCGCTGACGCCGGGAACGTTTGGCTACGATCCTTCGCTGGAGAACTCGATTCAACCTGATCTAACGAAGGCCAACCAGCTGCTGGATGAGTTGGGATGGGTGAAGGGAGCGGACGGCATCCGGGAAAAAGACGGCAAGAAGCTCACCCTGCATTACGTCGACGGAACCCCGAACCGGGAAAAACGCAACGACATCGCAGTGATCATTCAGCAGCAGTTGAAGCAAATCGGCATCGCCGTTGAGGTGGAGATCACCAAAGATGTCCGGACCGTGGTGTATACCAACGGAGATTACGATTTATACGGAAACAGCCAAGTCAATTCTGATCCGAACGCACTCTATTCGTTCTACCATTCCTATGATCCGAACGGACAGCCCACCTTGTCGCGGCTGAACAGTCCAGAGGTGGATGAGTGGCTCGAGCAGGGAAGAGTGGAGAAGGATGACGCGAAACGGGCGGAGCTGTACAAGAAAGTGCAGCATTACATTATCGACAATGCGATCATTCTTCCGATCTACGTGTTCCCTTATACCGTAGCTGCATCCCAGTCCGTACAAGGAATCAAATTCGATTCCCTCGGCTATCCGTTGTTTAACGATGTTTCATTAAAGAAGTAACGCGAAGGGAGCTGCATTAGGAAAATGGTTTGGACGATCTTCCAGCGGCTGATCGCCTCGTTGCTGGTCATTTTCGGATCGCTGGTGCTGGTCTTCACCATTTTGTACGTCCTGCCCGGCGATCCGACGGACGCGATGATTGATCCCGCGCTGGCGACGCCGGAGGCGATTGCGGCCTTACGGCACCAGCTTGGCGTTGACCAGCCGTTCCACGTTCAGCTCCTGCGGTATTTCGGCGGTATATTCCGGGGAGACTTCGGCAACTCGCTGCTGAATTCGGACCCGGTGCTGCCCAAGATCGTGGAGAGCTTGCCGGCTACGCTCGCTTTAACGGCGGCCAGCGCCTTCGTGTCCGTCGTTGTCGGGATCCTGCTGGGCGTTCTCTCGGCGATCCATCGCAACCGGGCGATTGACATTATTGCCCGGATCATCGGATTATTTGGCATCTCCATGCCGACGTTCTGGTCGGGCATTCTGCTGATCCTGATCTTCTCGATTACGCTGGGCTGGTTCCCGGCGATGGGATCGGACGGCTGGAGGACCCTCGTCCTGCCGGCCCTTGCACTTGGCACCGTCGGGGCGGGATTTATCCTCCGGATGGTTCGAAGCAGCATGCTCGATGTCATTGGGGAGCAGTTTATCGTCACCTTGCGATCCAAGGGACTCACCGAGCGCGCGGTGATGTACCGGCATGCGCTCAGGAACGCGTTGATCCCGGCTGTGACGATGATTGGCATGCTGATCGGCGAGATGCTGGCCGGCACGGTCGTGATCGAGACCGTATTTTCCCGACAGGGCATCGGCAGGGTGATCTCGGACGCCATCATGGCCAAGGACTTGCCGGTGGTTCAAGGCGTTATCCTGTTTTCTGCCGCCATTTATGTATTCGTTAATCTGCTAGTGGACATTTCTTATGCGATCATCGATCCACGAGTCCGACGCTCCACTTAATGAGGTTCACGTACTCTATGAACGGGAGGGAAATCGAGTGAGAGAAGCGATCTTCTCCAAAACCGTCTGGCGCGAACGTAAAGCCGGAGCTTCGGCCGCGCCGCGAACCGGCCGATTTTCGGTCAATGACCTGCTTCTGGTGTTGGCCGGATTATTCATCTTGTTTATCGTCGCATGCGCCATCGTCCCTTCCTGGATCGCTCCGTATGCTCCGACGGAAATGCTGACGGACCGTATCCTGCAAGCGCCCAGCCGGGCTCATCCGTTGGGTACGGATTATTTCGGCAGGGATGTCTTCAGCGTGATCGTGCATGGAAGCCGCGATTCCCTCTTTATCGGGCTGGCTTCCGTGCTGACCGGCGGGTTGATCGGCGGAGCTTTCGGAGCCATCGCCGGGTATGCGGGCGGATGGGTGGATACGGTAATGATGCGAATCAACGATATTCTGATGACGATTCCGGGGATTCTGCTCGCGCTTGCGATCGCCGCGGCCCTTGGCCCCAGCCTGTTTAACATCGTGCTGGCCGTCGCCGTCTCCTCCGTACCGGGATATGCCCGCGTGATGCGAGCTCAAATTTTAAGCATTAAAAACCGCACGTTCGTGAAAGCCGCCGCCTCCATCGGCGCTTCGCCCTGGTCGATCTTCTGGAAGCATGTGCTGCCGAACTCCCTTTCACCGCTGCTGGTCATGGCGGCGGTGGGGATCGGCACGTCGATTCTGACGGGATCGGGTCTCAGCTTCCTCGGGCTGGGCGTGCTTCGCGAAATCCCGGACTGGGGGACGCTGCTGTCCCAGGGCAGAGGTTACCTGACCGTAGCTTGGTGGATCTGCACTTTTCCAGGGCTGGCGATTACCTTGTTTGTCTTGGCAGTCAATATACTGGGGGACCGTCTGAGAGATCATCTGGATCCGAAAAAACTTACGCAGCGATAGGAGGGGGCCATGAGGAGCGCATTGTTGGATATTCAGCAGCTTTCCGTTGATTTCAGCACCCGAAACGGACTGATCCAGGCGATTCGGGATGTCACCTTAACGATCGGAGAAGGGGAAACCGTTTGCCTCGTCGGCGAGTCCGGAAGCGGCAAGACGGTCACCTCCAAAGCCATTATGCGCTTGATCGATCATGAGAACGGCAGGATCACGGGCGGCAGCCTCCGCTTAGGCGGGACCGATTTGACGGGACTGTCTGAGGCGGAGCTTCGCCGGGTTCGCGGAAAAAAGATGGCGATGGTGTTCCAAGAGCCGATGGCCGCCTTTGACCCGGTATTTACAATCGGCCGGCAAATCCGGGAAACCATCCTGCAGCATGAGCGGATCTCCAAGCGGGAGGCCGATGAGCGGGCGGTTCGCCTGCTTGAACGCGTGGGCATTCCGGAGCCGAGGCTGCGGCTGAAGCAATACCCGGGCGAACTGTCGGGCGGCATGCTGCAACGGGCGATGATCGCGATGGCGCTGTCCTGCGGCCCGGACCTGCTGATCGCAGATGAGCCGACAACCGCATTGGATGTGACCATCCAAGCGCAGATTCTGAGCTTGCTTAAGGACTTGCAGCAAGAGTTCGGGATGTCGATTTTGCTCATCACGCATGATTTGGGGATTGCCGCCGATATCGCTGACCGTATTGTGGTGATGTATGCCGGGGAAATCGTGGAGGAGGCGCCGGCAGAGCAATTGTTCCGACTCCCCCGCCATCCGTATACCCGCGGACTGCTTCGCTCCATCGCTAAGCTGGATACCGTCCGCGGGACCCGGCTCCATTCCATCGAAGGGTCGATTCCCAGCCTGGCCGAGCCGCCCAGCGGGTGCCGGTTTCATCCCCGTTGCGCTTACGCCACGGAAAGCTGTATTCGGGAAGCCCCGCCTTTAGTGGCAGATGCAGAAGGCCGCCGAACCGCTTGCTGGCACTCGGAAGAGCTGGTCCGGCAGGATAGCTGGCTTGCGGCGCAACCGGAAATCGAAGCCGCCCCGATACACGTACGCAGCTCTTCCTCGGAGAGCGAAGGCCCCATCGCGACGGCCGAACCGACTGATGTAAACGAAGGCGAGGTGCTGTTTGCCGCTGAGCATTTGCGCAAATATTACCGCGTTCACGGCGGAGGCTTAGGGAAACGGACCCGGCTGATCCGTGCCGTAGACGATGTCACGTTTACGATCAAGAAAGGGGAAACCTTTGGCCTGGTTGGCGAATCCGGCAGCGGGAAGTCGACGCTGGGGAGGGTGCTGCTGCAGATGGAGAAAGCGACGGCAGGAAGCGTGTTGTTCGCCGGCGAGGACCTTACTCGACTGAGCGGAGCAGCCTTGCGTTCGGCCCGCCGCCATATGCAGACGATTTTTCAGGATCCTTATGGCTCGTTTGATCCGAGGTGGAAAATCGGGGACAGCATCGCTGAACCGCTCAAAGTTCACGGAGATTTGCCCTCTGGGGAAATCAAGGAGCGCGTTCGCGAATTGTTGGAGCTCGTTGGTTTGGACCCATCTTGGGACGAACGGTATCCGCATGAGTTCTCCGGCGGGCAGCGGCAACGCATCGGCATCGCCCGGGCTATCGCCTTGAACCCGCAGTTCATCTTAGCGGATGAAGCCGTCTCGGCCCTGGACGTGTCCGTCCAGGCTCAGATCATCAACCTGCTGCAGGACCTGCAGCAGAAGCTGGGGCTGACCTATCTGTTTATCGCCCACGGGCTGCAGGTCGTGCGGCATATTTCCGACCGGATTGGCGTGATGTATCTCGGGAAGCTGGTGGAGATTGCCCCAAGCGAATCGCTGTTCCTTCGGCCGGCCCACCCGTATACCCGGGCGCTGATCGACTCCATTCCCCGGAGCCGCCCGGGCGAGGGACAGGGGCAAGGGCAGCTTCCCCGCGGCATCACCGGTGAAATCCCATCCCCGGCGAATCCCCCGGCAGGCTGCCGGTTTCACACCCGCTGCCCGTTTGCCGTCTCGCGCTGCCGGGAAGAGGAGCCGCAGCTTCGGCCGCTCGAAGGCGGCCATTACGCGGCCTGTCATTTTCCGTTATGAGGACTGGAACTGAACGCCGGTTCTGGCCCATTCTCCTGACGTTGTTTTTAGGGTCCTTTGCCGGGGTATATCACGTCGTGTCGCTAAACGTCTCGCTTCCCGGCTTTATCGGGATCTTTCATGCCGAGCTGAATACCGTACAGTGGGTGATTACCGGCTTTTCCTTGGCCTGCGGCATGATCGCGCCGGTCAGCGGATATGTATGCCTTCGGTTTGGGAGCAAACGGGTGTTTCTGTGGTCGCTGGCAGGGATCAGCGTGACCTCGCTGCTGTGCGCGATCTCGTGGAACGTTCAGGCGCTGATCGGGTTTCGTATCCTGCAGGGGGTGTTCTGCGGACTGATCCAGCCGGTTTCCCTGATGATGATTTACCAGACGCTGCCGCGCGAACGCCAACCGCTGGCCGTCAGCGTCTGGTCGTTTTCCACGGTGCTGGCCACAGCGATTGGACCTTCGCTAAGCGGTTGGTTTCAGCAGGTGGATTGGCATCTGATTTTTCTCGTGACCGTGCCGCTCGGCATCGGCGCCTGGATCGCCGCGAAGGTTCTGCTGCCGTCCGCAGGAGGCGCCGATGCTTCGAGAAAATTAGATATCGCCGGGCTGTTCCTTGCCACCGGAGGAAGCCTGGCCATGCTGCTGCTGTTCGGGAATTTGCATCAATGGGGGCTTGCTTCTCCTTTAACCTGGGCGTGCTTGATCGCCGGAGGTGCAGCCTTCGTAATGTTTGTGCGAGTGGAGTTACGCACCCCAGAGCCGCTGTTGAATCTGCGGTTATTTCGCAATTTACCCTTTACAGCAAGCTTAAGTCTGACCCTGATTCTTACGGTAGCCCTGTACTCCGGGGTGTATTTCATCCCGCTGTTCCTCGAGGAAATCCGCGGAATGTCCGCCTTCCATATCGGGCTGCTGTTTCTTCCGGCTGCGGCGTGCCTGACCTTGGCGACCTTCCTCTCAGGGAAAATATACGCTTCCCGTGGCCCCGCGCTGCTGGTTGGTGCGGGCAGCTTGCTGCTGCTGGCGGCCAACCTGCATTTCAGCCGGCTTCATCCGGAGACGACGCTGCTTTCGGTGATCATCTGGTTATGCATTCGTAACGCCGGTACGGGGTTTGCACTCACTCCAGCCACCGGCAGTGCGATGGGGGCGGTGTCCGAGCAGGAATCGGGAGATGCTTCGGCGCTGCTCAGCTGGCTGAGGCAGATCGTTAGCTCCATCTCGCTGGGGATGTTCACGTCTGTGTTCTACGTCCGTTTGGGGATCCATGAAGCCCGGATGCATGCCGAGCTTAACGCTAACGGGCTGAGTCGAGAACAGTTGTACAGGGAGGCGTATACGCAGAGCATTGGAGATGCCTTTTGGCTGGCGAGCGGGTTAATTGCCGCAGCGATTCCTCTTGTTTGGCTGATCCGTAGAAAGAGACAGCCACAAGATGCCGGTGCTCCTGCTTTA
This sequence comes from Paenibacillus sp. p3-SID1389, assembly GCF_025151705.1. Taxonomy (NCBI): domain Bacteria; kingdom Bacillati; phylum Bacillota; class Bacilli; order Caryophanales; family Paenibacillaceae; genus Paenibacillus; species Paenibacillus sp. p3-SID1389. The sequence goes on from NZ_JALXVO010000001.1 coordinate 78,617, forward strand.
AAACGCTCTGTCTGAGGAAAGTAGTCCAATGTAACTTTGATTAACCCGGTAGGAGGCGAAAGCCTGATGAAAGTTGCTTTGTTCAGCTTGATGATGAATGTTCCCAATGCGGTAACGGGGGAAGCGTGGACGGCGCAGCAAAAATTTCAAAATGTGATCGACCAGGCCATCCTCGCCGAAAAACTGGGGTTCGATGCTTATGGGATCGGTGAGAGACACGGGGAACCTTTTCTCTCTTCTTCACCGCCGTTGGTCCTGACCGCGATCGCTGCTCAGACCACCCGCATTCGCCTTCTCACCACCGTTACGGTGTTGAGCGTGCTTGACCCAGTTCGGGTCGCCGAGGATTATGCCACCTTGGATCATTTGTCCGGAGGGAGGCTGACGATGATCATCGGCAAAGGCAACGATCCCCGGCATTACTCGTTGTTTGGCATCACAGAAGAAGAGCAATGGGAGTCGCTCGCCGAACGATACGGATTGCTGAAGCGGCTGTGGACGGAGGAGAAGGTAACCTGGTCGGGCCGTTACCGGCCCCCGCTCCAAGAGGTAACGACCTTTCCGAGACCCCACCAATCGGAAATCCCCGTATGGCACGGCAGCGCATCAAGCACGCTGTCGACGGAGCTCGCCGCCCGGTACGGGGAGCCGATTTTTTCTTCGAACTCTTTTCACCCGTTTGAAAAATACAAAGCCTTAATCGATCATTACCGCGAACGACTGGTCTATTATGGCCATGATCCCCACAAAGCGGTGGTGGGAGCCGGTTCGGGAAGTTTATATCTCGCGGACACGGCCGAGGAGGCCTTGCGGCGGTTTAGACCCTATTATGAGGCGTTCAGCGGGACGGAGGCCGCCAAGCACAATCAATCGCCGTTTACCTCGCTAAAGGATATGGTGGAACGGGTACCGGCCTTAATCGGCAGCGCTGAACAGATTATCGTGAAAATCCTGAAATACCACGAGGCCTTCGGACATACCGTGCTGGGGATTAGCGTGGACGGATTAAGTGAGGCCGAGCAGCGGGAGCAGCTTCACCGGTTTGCCGAAGAGGTGCTGCCGGTTTTGAAACGGGAGATTCCAAACCCCTTGTACCGTGGAATTTAAAAAAAGAGCTTCTTTACACCCGAAAGGGGGTGGAGAAGCTCTTTTTGCTGTTCACTCAAGCTGGGGTTTCACTCAGCCGCCCAGCTGCGATTTTACCTGCTGCACTTCCTGATCGTCCGCCATCATCGCCGGCTGGTAGAATCCTTTGGACTGAGCCAGTTGGAACAGCTCGTATTGCGATTTCTCGCAATTGTCCCGGATTTGCTGAATCGTTGATCTCAGCTGGGGATTCGCGCATTCGGAAATGACGCTGGAGTAGGTGGTCAGGCTGCTTTTGACCATGGACAACGCGTCGTTCACCATATCTTTATCCTGCATCATCGTGTAAAGCTCCTCCTAATTCAGAAATGACATGAGCTGCTGCTTCGTATTCAGTGCGTCCTGAGCCGATTTTTGAAAGTAAGCTTTGACTTGCGGATCAACGGACTGCTGCGCGTAGGCAAGCATTTTTTGATGTGCTGTTTCATGAGCGCCAATCAGGTGCCGCAGGCTTTGCAGCTCCTGTTGATTGATTTGGGCCATGCCATCTGCTCCTTTCAGGTGGTATTCGCTGGTTATTGTTTGCGAAACCGGAGCAAATATGCGATGAGTTGATTTTTTCTTGGAAAAAAGCAGCGGATCTATGAAGAGCATTACAATTCTCATCCCATGTGAACTATTAAAATAGTCACTGTAATTTTGCGGAAAATAGTTAAAAATAAAGATGAAACGTTATTTAGACTCATTCTAATGAGGCAGTTCAAGCAGCAGGGTATCAATCTATGAAAATTTAATACAAAGGTGGAATCATCATGTCCAGGCGAGGCAATCCTTTCCAATTGTTGAAGAGATTCAGGTTCCATTCGCTAACCGGCAAAATGCTGGGAATGATCGTGCTGCTTATGACGATATGCGCCGTTTCTTTCACGTTGGTGGCCTATTATGAGGTTCAACGATCCATGACCAGCCAGATGAAGAGTGACGGGACGACTCTGGTGACCAATATTAAACGCGAAATCATCAGCAATAAGTTGTTGGATAAGAAAGAACTGCAGAAGGTATTTCAAACCATCATGGAGGAAGGCGACGGCAATCTTATTTATGTCTCGCTCTACGATGCCCAGGGGAATCTGATCGTATCGGATAACAGTCAGATTGCTGGAGGCTCCGCAGGAGAAAATGACGCCGTTGCATCTGCATCGCTCACGAAGTCGAGCATGGATTTAACCACCGTGGTGGCCAAACAAGAGACCACAGGCCAAATACTAAAAACGCCAAGCGGTGAGAAGGTTTATAATATTTCAACGGATTTTACATATAACCAGGAGCTCTCCGGTGCATTAAATTTGGGGATCTCGCTGAAAAGCATGAATGAGCAAATTCGTGATGCCCTGATTGAGACGATCGGGATATCGCTGATCATATTGCTGCTAGCAGTTGGCTTGGGCATTTGGATGGGGCGCCGGATGATACTTCCGATCCAGAAGATGTCTGAATGCATCAAGCGGTATGCTGCAGGGGATTTTACAGAAGAATTTCACCATCACAGCCAGGATGAAATCGGCAAAATGGCTCAGGATCTGGCCCATATGCGCAGCAAGCTGGGCGGAATGATGGAGAACATCCAGCAACGTGCCAGCCAAGTCACCTTCGGTTCGCAGCAGCTCTCGGTAATGATCGGAGAGAGCTCGCAAGCGGCGAAGGAAATCTCAACCGCGACCGAAGCGCTGGCGACCGGTTCCAGCGATTTGGCGGTGCATGCGCAGGAGGGGTTTGAGCGGCTGAATAGCTTAGCCGAAGAGATTCTTGCCCTGACCGCGCGGGCAGACCAGATGAAGGCAAGAATTGAAGAGACGCAGGAAGCGAACCAAACGACGATGAACAGCATGAAGCAACTGCAGAAGGCGATCCGGGATAACGCGGAAGTTACCGTCAACATCGAGGAGCAGGTGAACGACCTCAGCGACAAATCGCAGTCAATCACCCAGGTGACGACCGTGATCAAGGCGGTTGCCGAGCAAACACACTTATTGGCGCTGAACGCTATGATCGAAAGCGCAAGAGCCGGCGAACAAGGCCGGGGCTTTGCGGTGGTCGCGGAGCAGATCCGCAAGCTGGCGGTACAGACGACAGGTTCGGTGCAGGGGATCGAGGAAATGGTGAGGGAAGTCGCCGCTGCAGTTGAGAAGACCCGAGAATATATGCATCAAGGCACTGAAGTTATCACGCGGACGAGCGAGGTGTCGCGGGAGACTGGACAAGCGTTCCGTCATATTTATCAGACGATCCGTCAGATGATTGCGGGCATGCAGGAAATGATCGAAGGCATCACGCAAGTAAACAGCGACAAAAACGAAGTGATCGGCACCATCGAAAACATCTCCTCCATCGCCCAGGAATCTACGGCATCGACTGAGGAAATCTCGGCTTCTACCGAACAGCAACTCGCCAGCATGGAGCAGGTGTCCGCTTCGGCCGTCGAGATGAAAGAGATCGCCGACGATTTGCATCGGATGGTGGGACAATTTAAGTTCTAAGTTGATAGCCACCAAGAACACCCCGTTTCTCTCAATTTTTTCGGAGGAACGGGGTGTATTTTCTTCCGCTTCAGATATTTTGCTTTATAATAGAACCCAGGCAATGGCTTGAACGATGACATGAGAGGTGGAGGGTGCATGAAGACGACAGAGCTGGCTGTTCCCCGATTAGGGGTGGGCGCGGTCATTCGGAATGATCGGGGAGAGATTCTGATGGTGCTGCGTAATCGGGAGCCGGAAAAGGACACTTGGAGCATCCCCGGCGGCAAAATCGATATCTATGAGACGATGGAGCACGGCGTTGTGCGGGAAATCAAAGAAGAGGTGAACCTCGACATCGCAGTCATTGGGGTACTGTGTACGGCAGAGACGATCCGACCGGAAAAAGCAGAGCATTGGGTCTCGGTGATTTACGAAGCGGAGATTGTTGGCGGCGAGCTGCGGAATATGGAGGAAGGGGGCGCGATCGGGGCGATCGACTGGTTCCCGCTCCATCGCTTGCCGGACAAGCTGGCTAGTTTCACAACGGCTGCGGTTGCGGCGTTAAGGCAACAGAAGTAGGCGGGGAAAAAGAAAAAGGGGAGACCTGTTCCATCAGCGTGGATATCGGTCTCCCCTTTCGTTGGAACGAGCAATCATCCGCGTTTGGCCAATGACAGGCGAAGCTCGCGCCGCAGCCCGCGCACCTGCGCGTACACGGCGACGAGCTGCGTCAACAGGCCGGCGATGCATACACCGGTCCAGCCGAAATGCGCATAGCTGAACGAGCCGATCCCGGAGCCCAGAGCTCCGCCGATGAAATACGATACCATATAGATCGTATTGATACGGTTGCGGTACTCGTCGCTGATGGCGTGGATGCGGGCCTGGTTGGAGATCTGCGTCGACTGGACGCCAAGGTCGAGCAGAATGACGCCGACAACCAGGCCCGCCAAGGTGTAGCCGAAGCCGAGCATGCAGGCGTAGGCGAGGATCACCGCGCCCATGCCGATGGCGATGGTGAAGCGCGGACTGCGCCGATCGGCCATCCGCCCGGCGATCGGCGCAGCCAAGGCTCCGACGACGCCAATCAGGCTGAACAGACCGGCCGCGTCAGGGCCGAGGCCGTAGTGCGGTTCGGCCAGCAGGAACGACAGCGTCGTCCAGAACACGCTGAAGGCGGCGAACATCATGCCGCCGTTCAGCGACGCTTCGCGAAGCAGCGGCAGATCTTTAATGAGTGACGCCATCGAGCGGAACAAATCCCCATACCCGGCCATTGCCACGGACGGGGACTTGGGCAGGCGGAACGCTAAGAAGAAGGCCAGAAGGATCATGAGTCCGGAGGCGATAAAATAAACGGTCGGCCAGCCGAGATATTCGCCAACGAGCCCGCTGAACGTCCGGGAGACGAGAATCCCGATCAACAGTCCGCTCATGACAGTGCCGATGATTCGGCCGCGCTCCTTTGGGTCGGCCAGCTGTGCGGCGAGCGGCACGATCAGCTGCGGGACGATGGAAGTGAAGCCCACGGCGAAGGAGGCGACGCTCAGGATGATGCTGTTCCAGGCAAATGCCAGAAACAGCAGGGCGCCGGCGGAGCAGACGAGCATGAACAGAATCAGCGATTTTTTCTCACGGATATCGGCCAGCGGCAGGATCATCAGCATCCCCAGGGCATAGCCAACTTGCGTCAAAGTGGCAGCGTACCCGACCTGGGATTGCGTAACGCCAAACGAGGCGGCAATTTCCGCCAGCAGCGGTTGAATGTAATAGAGATTCGCCACGGCGATGCCGGCGGTGACCGCCATGGTCAACACGAGAAACCGACTCAGCCGAATCGGCGTGCTTTCCGTACTTTCGGTAGGCATGTTTTCTCCAGCCCCTCCTTTCGAGATTTTGGACAAAAAAACAACCTAAGTCCTGTGGAAACGGGGCTTAGGTTGTTTCGCGTAGGGACACTTAACTTACGGCAAAATGTTCCCCGCAGCACGGTAAATTTCGTACCATTCCTCGCGGGTCAAACGGATGTCGCTGGCTTTGATGCAGTCCTTCAAGCGGTCGAGGTTCATCGTCCCGATGACCGGTTGCATTTGGGCCGGGTGACGCAGCAGCCACGCGATGGCGATGGTCGTATTCGTGACGCCGTATTTCGCGGCGATTTCGTCAATTTTCTGGTTCAGCTCAGGGAACTTCTCGTTGCCGAGGAAGACGCCTTCAAAGAAACCGTATTGGAACGGCGACCACGGCTGAATCGTGATATCGTTCAAGCGGCAGAAGTCCAGCACGCTGCCGTCACGGTTAATGGCGGCTTCGTTTTCCATATTTACGTTAATGCCGGCCGAAATCATCGTCGTGTTCGTGATGCTCAGCTGCAGCTGATTGGCGACGATCGGCTGTTTGACGTATTTTTGCAGCAGTTGAATTTGCATCGGGTTCTGGTTGGACACGCCGAAATGGCGTACTTTGCCCGCGGTATGCAACTGGTCGAACGCCTCCGCAACCTCTTCGGGTTCTACCAGGGCATCGGGACGATGCAGCAGCAGCACATCGAGATATTCGGTTTTCAGACGCTTCAGAATGCCGTCCACCGACGACAAAATATGCTCTTTCGAGAAGTCAAAGAACCCTTGGCGGATGCCGCATTTCGATTGCAGGATGATTTTCTCCCGAATTTCTGGATTCATGTGAATCGCATCGGCGAAAATCTCCTCACAGGAGCCGCCGCCGTAGATATCCGCGTGGTCAAAAAAGTTAGCGCCTTCTTCCAGCGCGGTTTGGACGAAACGTTCCGCTCCGGCTTTGTCCAGCGAGTTAATTCGCATACAGCCGACGGCAATGACAGGGACCTCCAGCGTGCTCGTACCAAGCTTGATCGTCTTCATTAATCGGATCCTCCTCTATGGTTAGGAATAGATGATTTATTCACCCGGGCCGGATATGTAAAAATATGAGATCGAATCCAGTTCCATCGATGGCGCCTGGATGCCCCCATCATTGTGACATAGAAAAACGGCGGATTCAAGAGCAGGGCAACGCGTTAAAGAAAAACAGCCCAAAAAGGCCGCCGGATCATAAATCCGGCAGCCGAAAGCGGAAAGGAAGGGAAGCCCCTGACCGTTTAGCGAAGGGCTTCGCTGGTAGCAGCAACGCGTTTGTCTTTCAGCACGACGTTGTTGCTGTACAACATCGAGTCGCTGCTCAAACGGTAAGTTGGGTAATTCTCATGGGCAAACAAGCGTAAGACGTCATCAAACAAAATTTCTTGCTGGCGATCCACCAAAAAGGTGAAGCCGCCCGATTCAAATGCGATATCAGTAGGAAGCGGCTCGCTGACCAAATGCAGCGAATAAACGCCGGCTGCGCTGCACCCTTCCGATTCGCCAACCAGCTTGAAGTACCCCGGCTGGCCGCCTAGGCTTTGCGCAAGTTTTTCTTTCGTCAGGTTCGTCATGTCTACTCTCATTCGACACACATCCTTTAGCCTCTATTTATATTTAGTAAAATTAAATTTCCTACAATTTATTTATAAACAATTTAATGAAAGGTGTCAAGTGGGGGAAAGATCACTTGTACGCCGAAGACCTGAGCGAAAGTATGCAGCTGATGGAATGGGTTTGGCAACGGGATGACAGAGCACTGCGGAACCTTGGACGCTACGAATATTTTATTCGCGGCAGCGAGGCGCGGGCGGGAAAGGATTCGCTTTTTAAGAGAAAAAAGCAAAAAAATTTAGATAATAATGATTTTCATTCTCAATTAGATATGATACGATGGTTCCATCCAAGTAGATCATTTACTTTGTTTACGTGATAAAAAAGGAGAGGTAACGACGATGGAACCAACCGTATATGATGTCACGATTATCGGAGGCGGCCCTGCCGGGTTGTATTCGGCCTTTTATAGCGGCTTGCGCGAGATGAAGACGAAGCTGATCGAGTATCAGCCTTTTCTTGGCGGCAAAGTGAATGTGTATCCGGAGAAAATGATTTGGGACGTCGGCGGCCTGACGCCGGTCACTGGAGAACAGCTGATCCAGCAATTGATCGAGCAGGGAATGACGTTCCAACCGGAAGTTGTGCTAGGTGAAAAGGTGACTTCGATTTCTCGGGGCGAGGATCGCATTTTTACATTGCATACTGCATCGGGAGCCAAACACTACTCCAAAACGATCATCCTGGCCATCGGCGGCGGGATTCTGAAGCCCACGAAGCTCGACATCGAAGGGGCGGAACGATTCGAAGTGACGAATCTCCACTATACGGTGAAATCGCTGGGCCGGTTCAAAGGCAAAACCGTGCTGATCTCCGGCGGCGGGAATACCGCGATCGATTGGGCGAACGAGCTGGCTCCGATTGCGAAGAAGGTCTATCTGACGTACCGAAAAGAAACGCTGAAAGGCCACGAGGCTGAGGTGACGAAGCTGATGAAGAACGATGTGGCTTGCCTGTTGAACACGTCGATCGTGAAATTGACCGGCGCCAAGGGCGGAGATTCCATCCGCAGCGTATGGATTCAAAACCATGAGGACGGCTCCATCGTCGAGCTGGAAGTGGATGAGGTGGTGGTCAGCCACGGGTATGAACGGGATAAGGCGCTGCTGGAAAACAGTGAAGTCAAGATCGAAATGGCGAACGAGTACGGCGTAAAAGGAACGGCCATGAGTGAAACCACGGTGGAGGGGATTTTTGCTGCGGGGGATATTTTGTCTTATGAAGGCAAGCTGCATCTGATCGCCGGGGCTTTTCAGGATGCGGCGAACGCTGTGAACCGAGCCAAACAGTACATCAACCCGGAGGCAGAGGCATATGGAATGGTCTCCTCGCATAATGATCTGTTCATTGAAAAAAATCGGGAGCTGAAGAAGCAACTGTTTGCGACAATGGCAGAATAACCGAATCTACTACATATGGATGCGTTTACCTGAATTGGGTAGGCGTATTTTTTTACCCTTTTACTGTTTATGTGCCATAAAAGTGGGAATATATCGAAACCTCACCCAATAGATATAAAGTCAGCAGCTTGTATAGGCTCCTTGAAAACTATGAACGGTGAGGGAGATGAGAGTTTGAGCAAGAAAGTCGTTGCAGGAATCTTAAGCTTCCTCCTGGCATTTACGCTGCTTCTGCCGATGGCAGGAGCCGAAGGCGACGCTTTGGCGGGAGCCGATGCAAGGAGGGACGGCGTTCCCCGGTTGAATCAGGACGCCGTGACGCAGGAAGCGCTGCGTAAGCAAGTATCGGACGTTCAGCTGAAAGGCAGAGAGCAACGGGAGGTTTTGGGTCAAGCCTCTCCCGCAGGCAATAAGTTGCAGCTGGAACGCCAGGACGCCGAAGCGGCCGCGGTTCAACCGCAAAACTTCGTTCCGCTTACGGACGGCAGCGAGTTAACGACGGTCATCGTCGAGCTGCAGGAAGCGCCGTTAAAGGTGTTTGAGGCTACGCAGAGCAAAATGAAAACAAGCCATTCGCTGAGCTCCCACAGAAAGGCGATCGATTTGCAGCAGCAAACGTTCAAGACGCAAGCGGTTGGTAAACTGAAGGCCAAAATTAAACGCGAGTACGAAAATATTTTTAACGGGTATTCGCTGATCCTTCCGGCCAATGAGATCGAAAATCTGCTCAAGCTTCCGGGAGTGAAGGCCGTTTATCCTAACGAAACGGTCTATGCCACGGAGGAGGAAGAGACTCCGACTGCGCCGCTGGACAGCGTGTCGTTTATCGGCAGCGGTGACTTCTGGGCCGAAGGAAACGAAGGCCAGGGGATTAAAGTTGGGGTCATCGATACCGGTGTGGCGAAGGTCCATCCCGATTTGGCGGATGCGGTTCCGGATGGGTATTGGGGTTATGACTTTGTGAACGATGATTCCGAGCCCTACGAAACAACGAAGCAGGATTATTTGGATGCACATGCCCAGAATCCGTCGCTGCCTGAGTTTGATGAAAACGGCAGAGCTTACTATACTTCGCACGGCAGCCACGTCTCGGGAATCGTAGCCGGTCGTGGCGTTGGCACGGATGAACTGGCAGGGACCAAAGGGGTCGCACCAGAAGCGGAAATTTACGCTTATAAGGTGTTAGGTCCATACGGCAGCGGTACGACGGAGGATGTGATCGCCGGTATCGAGCGTGCAGTCGTGGATGGCATGGATGTCATCAATCTGTCGCTGGGCTCCAACACCAATAACCAGCGCTCCGCCGACTCGATTGCGGTCAACAATGCGATGAAAGCCGGCGTTGTGGCCGTGGTATCCAGCGGCAACTCCGGACCGGGGGCTGCGACGGTGACCGATCCGGGCAGTTCGGAGCTGGCGATTACGGTTGGCGCATCCAAGCCGCCGCTCGTCACGCCGATTATGCGGATTCCGGCGATGGGCGGAGAAGGCTTCTTTATGGATACGTTTGATAAGTCCGCCGGGATCGAGGATTTAACCGAGTCTTACCCGTTGGTGGATGTTGGACTCGGGAAAGCAGCGGATTATGCGGGTAAGGACTTGAACGGAAAAATCGCCTTTATCAAACGCGGTGAGATTTCCTTCGCGGAAAAAGCGCTCAACGCCCAAGCCGCGGGTGCGGTCGCCGCGATTGTGTTCAACAACGTGCCGGAAGCTTTGGAAAGCGGGACGTTGGGGGACGCAGATGTTCAAATCCCGGTTTACGCTCTTTCTGGAGCGTATGGGGGACGAATTCGGGAGGCTTTGAAGGAACAGGAGCTGTCTGCTGAATTCAGTACAACGATAGAAGAAGATATTATGGCGGGCTTTAGCTCGCGTGGACCAGCCAAACCGGGGTATGACCTCAAACCGGACATTTCCGCACCAGGGATGAGCGTTCGCTCCAGCGTGCCGGATTATGAAGGCTGGTATGCCGCTCAAAACGGCACCAGTATGGCCGCGCCGCACATTGCAGGTGCAGCAGCCCTCGTGCTGCAAAAATATCCAAACCTGACGCCTTATGAAGTAAAGTCCTTATTGATGAATAATACCGTGAAACTCAGCGATCGGAACGGTGACCGCTATACCCACATGGATCAAGGGGCCGGTCGGGTCGCGCTGGATCAGGTTCTGGAGGCCAAAGCGGTAGCGATGGCAGAGGATTCGACGCCTTATGTGGATGGGGATCTCCCGGAAACTTTTTATACGGGCAGCCTGTCGTTTGGATATGTTGGCAACGGCTTTTCTGCCAAACAACATGTGATCGTGAAGGACATCGTCGGGGAGTCCTCGACCTACACGGTCAGTTCGCATTGGTATGGCAATGCATCGATTGACCTAACCTTGTCTGCGGCAGAGGTTGCGGTCAGCGCTGGCGGGGAAACCAGCTTCGACGTCGAAGTTGTCGTGCCGGAAGAAGCCGCCAACCAACGGTATGAAGGTGAAGTGATCCTGACCGAAACGGCAACCGGGCATGTGATTAACCTGCCGGTATCGGTCTACGTTGGTGATACGCCGCAGGTGGATGTGGTGACGGATGTAGATCTGTCCAGCAACCCGATTTCGCCGAATAACGATGGACTTTATGATACTACAGACATCTCATTCACGGTGAATGAATATACCGATTACTTCTCGCTGGAAGTCCATGATCTGAACGGAAATTGGCAGGGCGTGGTCTTTGAAACCGATCAAGGCATTGATCCCGGCAGCTATACTTTGAGAGGTTGGGACGGAAGTGTTTTTGATGAAAATTACGACGAAGTGTTACTTCCCGATGGCGGATACCTGCTGATCCCTTATACTGGAACATCCTTGTTTGACTCCGTTCCTTCGGAAGACTCTGCTTATGTATTCTTCGTCGATACGACGGCACCGGTATCCCATCTTAGTGAACCGCCATTGACAGTGAAGAGCTCTGGTCAAACGGGAGTCATCTCCGGCGAAGTGACGGAGGATATGCTGATTAATTATCTCGTGAACTTCGGCGGGCTGGATATGGAGCTTGTGATTGGTGTCGAGGCGTGGTTTGCAGATCCAGAGGGCAATGTAGATTATCGGTTTGGCACTATTGATAACCAAGGGAATTTCAAAATTGAGGTTCCCGTATATCCTGGCGACAACGAATATGAAGTGTACATCTATGACTTGGCCGGGAATGGGTTCTGGGATCCGGCACATGTGTTTAGCTACAACCACGCTACAGAACCGGAATTGATCGTTGACACTGAAAATCTGACGCTGCAAGCAGGAGATACCGAACAACTCACCGTAACGTATAAAGCGGCAAACGGTGAGGAGAGCGACGTCACAGTAGCAGCAGAATATTCCGTAGCTGACTCGACTATCGCGACAGTTGACCAAGGCGTCGTAACCGGGGTAGCAGAAGGAACGACAACGATTGAGGTTGTGCACGAAGGTCTCTCCCAAACTGTTCATGTGACTGTTACTGCTGAAGGCGGCGAAGAACCAGAACCAGGGGAACCTTCGCTGATCGTTACACCACCTTCTCTGACTCTGAAAGTTGGAAAAAGCAACCAGTTAGCAGTGACTTATCGGGATGCGGATGGCAATGAAACCTCTGTGACAGATGCGGTATACGTATCGAGAGATCCGCTGATTGCTGCCGTTTCAAGTACGGGACTGGTTACGGCCTTGAAAGCAGGCTCTACCACGATCGACGTGACTTCCCAAGGTTTGTCGAAGTCCGTCCAGGTCACAGTCACCCCAGCTGACCCGCCTAACAATGGCGGCGGAGGCAATGGCGGAGGTAATGGCGGCGGCAACGGTGGCGGAGGCGGATCCAGCAGCGGCGGTTCCACTTCTACGCCAACCACGACACCAACAACGACGCCAACTAAACCAGCAATACCTAAGGATGCCGTAGCTATCAAGGCAGGCGAACCAACGGTGGTGAAGCTGCCAAATGGGTTTACGTTAACGATTCCGGAAGGCGCGATCACTTCCCCGGATGCCGCTTATGTCCAAGTCACGCCGGCAACCGAGGAAGAAACGAAGAAGCTGCTGGAAGGATTGAAGCTGCCAGCAGAAGTTCAACCGTTTGGAATCTATTATGATATCAACATTTTAGCGAAAGACGGGAAAGCGCTGGAAAATATCCAGCTCAGCAAGCCAGCCGAAGCCGCAATCCCGCTGACGGCATTGAATCCTGGAGCAATCCATGGCGGGAAGATCAGCCTGTTCAAGCTGGGGGACAACGGAGAATTAACTCAATTCTTCGGACGATTGAAGGACGGTAAAGTGGTTGCGAACCTGTACGGCTCTAGCCGTTACATCTATCTGGCCAAGAACGTCACCTTTGCTGATGTCACCCCAGCGAAGTTCGCTTGGGCGGTGGATGCGATCGAAATTCTGGCATCGAAAGACATTCTCGCTGGATCCATCGACGGCAACTTCCATCCGACATCGCAAGTCACTCGGGCGGAATTCGTATCCATGCTGGTTCGGGCACTGGAATTGAAGGCTGATCCAAACGCAGCTAGCCAGATTTCCTTCCTTGACGTTCCTGCAGGAAGCTGGTACGAGGAGGCCGTGAAGATTGCGACATCCAAGGGGCTGATCAGCGGTTATTCCAACGGTACTTTTGCGCCGGACCAACCGATTACTCGCGGTGAAATCGCAGTGGTTTTGGCGAAGGCGCTGGAGGTCCTGGGCCAATCCGCAGGGGAAGGCGGAGCGAATCACAGCTTTGCCGATCAAGCTCGCATTCCAGCTTGGGCCGCCGAGGCGGTAGCCAAAGTCACGAGCCTTGGCATCATGAACGGCAAGGCGGGGAACCGCTTCGAGGCCGAATCGCCAACGACCCGAGCTGAGGCAGCCGTCGTGGTGTACCGCATCTTCAAAGATTTTACCAAATAAGATTTGAACGTTCCGCCGTCGGTGCGCATGATGCCGGCGGCGGTTTTCATATACATGAGGTAAGGTTCGATCTCACCGAAGGAGCGTGGACAAGTGGAACAGAAAGTACGTCGTTATCATGAACTAAAACAGCTGCAGAAAGAAACGGAGCAAGAGCTGGCCGCATTACGTGGCGAAATTTTAGAACATTTTCAGGAACAAGGCATTTCGGAGCTGGACGTGGGGGAATACCGGGTTAGAACCATCCGCCAGGAACGGAAGGAGTACGATGATCGTAAGCTTTACGAAGCGCTTCCCGATCCTGGCGTGTGGCGTTTGGTTTCCAAAGCGGACGCCCAGAAGATCGCCGGACTCGTGAAGCTGAACGTAATCCCCGAGGAAAAGCTGGAAGGAACGTTCTCCATCAAACAAGTCACGCTGGTGCAGGTGGACAAGAAGTAGCGACGCAAAGCCGGAATTAGTCCGGCCGCCGCGTTGCCCCAGGACTGGCTGTCGACACAGGGATGGCTTGGCGATTCCGGCGCAAATCCAGCGGCGCTTGGTGGTACCATTTTTTGAATTGATGATAAAAATGGCTGACGTTCTCGAACCCGCACTCCAGGGCGATTTCCACCACGCGCAGCTCCGTCGTCAGCAGCAGGTTGCGGGCTGCGCTCAGCTTCAGCTGGTTCAAATATTCCGTTGGCGTCTGCTGCAGATATCGGCGGAAGGCGCGGTTCACGTGGCCGATGCTTCTTCCGGACAATTCATACAAGGCGGGAAGCCCGCGGTGGAGATTTTCTTTCAGCTGCATTTTGCTGAGTGCATGCTCCAGCCATAATGGAATCTCCTCCTGCTTGACCGGATTCGGGTTAAAAAAGTAACGGGTTAGCAGGTCGATCAGTCCGCTTTTGAGGACGAGGCGGGCCTTCTGTTTGTCGATGGAGGACAACAGCTTGATGCGTTCGAATAAGGCGACGAATTCGCCAACTTCGGTTGGCGACAGCAGGGCCACCTGGGGCAGATGCGATTGCAGCAGCCGCTCGGCGATCTCTTCCTCCCCCAAAAAAGCCATCGCTTCGTCCATCAAGCTATGCCGGCAGGGAACATTGTAAAACCGGCAGTCCTCCTCCCCGTTCCGCTCGTATCGATGGATATCCTCCGGCCGGATGAAGACCAGGCAACCCGCCTGTAGCAATTGGGTCTCCCCATTCACAACATGGCGGCAGCTCCCTGCTTCAATTACGAAAAATTCATAGAAATCATGGGTATGCTCCGGCGAAACCTGAGACAAGGCCTCCACCCGAAACGGGTTGACCGGCACCTCCGGATCAATGTAGTTTTCCTCGGTATATTTCAGCATGGAAGACACCTCTCCACAACAAGATGATGTTAAAATAGCACATGACTTAGGTGAAGACAATACAAGAAAATATCCAGCCTCTTTAGTACAATCAAACCATGGTCAGGATAAAAAAGTACATGAGGAGGCAAAACAATGCTGCTTGTCGACTTGGGCGGAGCTTGGCGGATGAAACGGCTGGACCAGACGGAATGGCTCCCGGGAACCGTGCCGGGTTCGGTTTATTATGATTTGTTGAATGCCGGACAAATGCCGGACCCGTATTACCGCGATCAGGAGTACGAGGTACTGGAGCTTTCGAAATACGATTATGAATATGAACGGACCTTTCAGGTGGACGAGCCCACGTTGGACCATGACCGGGTGGTGCTGCTTTGCGAGGGGTTGGATACCCTGGCTGAGGTGTACTTGAATGGGACGCTCATTCTGAACGCAGACAATATGCACCGGACGTACGAAGTTGACATCAAATCGCAGCTGATTCTCGGGGAAAATCACATTCACGTGATTTTGCGTTCGCCGGTTGAATACGTGCTGCGCAAGCAGGCGGAACGGCCGCTGATCGGCTGTGCTGACGCCGTGCCGGGGATTTCCCATCTGCGTAAGGCGCATTCGATGTTCGGCTGGGATTGGGGGCCGCAGCTGCCAGACCTCGGGATCTGGAGGGACATGACCATCCGCGGTTACGATCGTTCCCGGATCGAAGATGTGTACATCACGCAAACCCACGAGCCCGGCAAGGTCAGCTTGGATGTACGCGTGCGGACGGATAGCTGGGCGGAAGGGAACCGGGAGATCACGGTCCGCGTAACCAGTCCGTCGGGCCATGTGCTGGAAACCCAAGTTTCGGAGCAAAAAGAGCAATCCACCGCTGGGGCAAATGGCACTCTCCGAGAGCGGCATATTCCGGTAGTGATCCTAAATCCGGAGCTGTGGTGGCCCAACGGGCTCGGCGAGCAGCCGCTATACGAAGTGGAGGTTGTGCTTAGCGAGCAAGGCCGGGAGCTGGACCGGCACGACCTGCGCATCGGCCTGCGCACCCTGACGGTGCTGCAGGAAGAAGACGAATGGGGCGAATCGTTCCAGTTTGTCGTGAACGGGATTCCGTTCTTTTCCATGGGGGCGGATTATGTTCCTGAGGACAACATCTTTCCGCGGCGCAGCCGAGAGCGGACAGAACACCTGATCCGCAGCTGTGCTGAAGCCAACTTTAATACGATCCGCGTCTGGGGCGGGGGACATTATCCGGAGGATTATTTTTACGATTTATGTGATGAATACGGGATCGTGGTGTGGCAGGACCATATGTACGCGTGTGGCGTCTATGAGTTGACCGAGGAATTCAAGGCGAACATCACGCAGGAGACGATCGACAATATGAAGCGGCTGCGCCATCACGCTTCGCTGGGGCTTTGGTGCGGGAACAACGAGCAGGAGATGGCCTGGGATGAGTGGAATTGGGCGGAGCAAACCTCGCTGCAACTGCAAGCGGACTACATCAAGATGTATGAGGTGCTGCTGCCGGAGATCGCGAAGGAAATCGATCCGAATACGTTCTACTGGCGGGCCTCGCCGTCCTCGAAGGGGAGCTTCGACAAGCCGAATGACGAAAATTACGGGGACATGCATTACTGGGATGTGTGGCACGGCAAGAAGCCTTTCACCGCCTACCGCACCATCTACCCGCGTTACATGTCGGAGTTCGGGCTGCAGTCATTCCCGTCGCTGAAGACGGTGGAGACGTTTACGCTGCCGGAGGACCGGAATATTTTCTCTTATGTAATGGAATCTCACCAGAAAAACGGGACGGGGAACGAAAAAATCCTCTACTACATCGGGGAAACGTACCGTTATCCCAAGGATTTCTCGTCCCTGCTGTATGCCTCCCAGCTGGTTCAAGCCGAAGGCATGCGTTGCGGAGTCGAGCATTGGCGTCGCAACCGCGGCCGCTGCATGGGGGCATTGTACTGGCAGCTCAACGACATTTGGCCGGTAGCCTCTTGGTCGAGCATCGATTACTACGGCAGATGGAAGGCGCTGCAATATGAGGCCAAGCGCTTCTTTGCTCCCGTGTTGGCGTCGGCCTGCGAGGAAGGTACACGAGTCGCCTTGCACGTATCTAACGAAAGCAAGCAGACCGCGAAGGGCAAGCTGGTCTGGACGCTGCGGAATGCCTGCTCCGAAGTGCTTCGGCAGGGAGAACGGGCGGCGGAAGTCGCTCCGTTTACCAGCGTGGAGCTGGAGCAGCTTGATTTTGCCGGAGAGCTGGACACCAAAGCGAAGCTGCGGAGCACCTATCTCGAATATGCTTGGGAGGAAGACGGAGAGATCGTCAGCGGCGGCACGGTCCTGTTCGTCAAAGCGAAGCATTTCGAATTCGCCAATCCGAACATCCAAGCCGTGATCACGGAGGCGGAAGACCGCTTTACGATCACGCTGACCGCAGAAGCGTATGCTCGGTTCGTAGAGCTGGATTTTACGGGGCTGGACGCCATCTTTAGCGACAATTATTTCGATTTGTCCGGCGGATCGAAGAAGACGGTCACCATCGCCAAATCGACTCTGAGCCGTCCGGCGGCATTAACCGAGCTGCAAGAGCGGCTCACGGTTCGCAGCGTGTTTGATATCTAAACCGCAGAAGATAAACGGGGGTGTTCCTTAGGGGCCCCCCTTTTTTAAGCAGATGATCTTCAAAATGACATATCCGTCGTAAAAACAACATATTTACCCCTCATGCTGCAATCGCCTATCGTTAGGAGGAACAAGCATAGAGGGGGAATAGCGATGTTACCATGGTTTGAAGACGCCAAGCTGGGGATCTTTATCCATTACGGGATTTACGCGGTTGACGGTGTTTCCGAATCTTGGTCCTTTCATAACGGCGTGATCTCGTATGAGGATTACATGAAACAATTGGACGGGTTCACAGCTTCCCGGTTTGATGCCGACCACTGGGCGGAATTGATCGAGAAGTCCGGGGCCAAGTACGCGGTGTTGACGACGAAACATCATGACGGCGTAGCGCTGTTTGATACCCAGTACAGTGATTTGAGCGTGGTCAAGCGAACGCCGGCCAAACGTGACATCGTTAAAGAGTATGCCGAAGCGATAAAGAAACGGGGAATTCGACTAGGTTTGTACTATTCGTTAATCGACTGGTCCCATCCTGATTATCCTAGCGTGTATCCAGGCGGTGCTGTGCCCGAGGATCTAAGCCAGGTTAACCGTTTCTCGGAACCGCTGGACGGTAAACAGGACGAGGCGAAGTGGCAGAGGTTCTTGCAGTTTAATCGTCATCAGCTGAGCGAACTATTAACGAAATATGGCAAGGTTGATTTGCTCTGGTTCGACGGGGATTGGGAACGAAGTGCTGAGCAATGGGGATTGCCGGAGTTTAAGGAGTTTTTGCTGTCTTTTAACCCCGATCTGATCATCAACTCACGCCTAGCCGGTCACGGGGATTATAAAACGCCGGAGCAAGGGCTACCGATCACAAGACCCGAAGGACCTTGGGAGTTCTGTACGACGATTAATTCGTCTTGGGGCTATCAACACAATGATCATAAATATAAATCGTTAAATCAAATTATCCGTATGTTCTGCGACTGCATCTCTATGGGCGGCAACATGTTGTTAAATATCGGTCCCCGCGAGGACGGAACGATCGATCCGAGACAAGCTGTCATTTTGCTTGGGTTAGGCGATTGGATACGCGCGCATGAAGAAGCCGTGTATGGAACTGTCGAAGGGATCATGACCCGCTATTGGTTAGGCGGAAGCACGTTAACGAAAGATCGGAAGACGTTATATCTGTTCGTTTACGATGACCCGAAGGAAAGCGTCTGCCTCAAGGGCTTATGTAATCCGATTCAAAAAGTGACCGTGCTCCATTCGGGCAAAGAACTGAAACATGAAATTCATGGCGGTGTGCCCTGGTTTAATATCCCGGGAACGACGTGGATCTATTTAACGCCTGAGGATTGTCATGAGCATGTTACCGTTCTGAAGCTGGAGTTTGCTGAGCCAGTCGAAATGTACGGCGGTTCGGGTGCGGTTGTCACCCATAACTAGAGTAGGGAGAAGCATTGGGCGTACGTCGGTCGGCAGGTCCAGGCCTGTCGTCCGGGCCCGTTTTACAGGATTATCCCGTTTGATCAGAAGATAGGCAAAAGGTAAGATCGTACCCCTCCGACCAAAGCCGACGCAGGTTGTCCGCCCTTTCCTCAAGACCTCCAGGCAATCCTCCTCGTTAGCAAAATCGTCTGCAAAATGGTGGAAACCGATTCCACCGTTACCTCCAAAGTCCTTTCCTCTCTCGTGAGAAAAATAGGTACATATCGTTTGTCTGGACGATTTATCGCAAACATATGCTCATCTTTTTTACCTCATTGGGCCCCCTGACCAAAGGGGATAATCCTGCAAAGAAGGGGAAAAGAGGGGTCCGCATCTTTCCCCACTCATTGGAGCCATTTGACGATGCGGGTGGACAGCCATTGGCAGAGCAGGGCTATGAGATATTGCTCAGCCACAAGCCCAGACTCATCGGCAGGCGGCGGACATGCCAAAGATGCATTCTAGTCCATGTTTTGTTGTCAGAGAAAAAGGGTTTATAGAGAGATACATGGAATTAAAGTTTTATACATACTTTGTTTGTTCTGAAAAGCGGTCACCGAGAAGGATTTGTTCATCAGCTATGCACAAAACGAGCGGGTTATCCGAGTACCTAGCGATATCCAAGCCGATTGGCGATAAGCAGGAGCCTACCAATCTCGAGGTGACTTTCTCCTACCAGGCGATTCTTTCGTTCGGCGGCACGGTGAGCGTGCAAAGCGCACCCGGAGCGGGGACGAAGTTTACGATTAGCTTGCCGATCTATAACTGTGAGGAAGAAGCAAAGGGGATGAATGAAGGATGAACAAATCCGTCGGAGAGCTTGCGGCCAAAATTGTGCTCTGTGTCCTGTTGTCTAGTGTGATTTTATTCTTAGGATTTTTTGCCGGTTTAATCGTGTCATTCTCCGGCGGAGCGGTGTTCTATACGCCTTTGGTGCTGGTTGCGGCGGCCGTGTTGGTCGTCTTTCTGGCTTTCTTTATGTTCTTGCCGGAGCGG
This sequence comes from Paenibacillus sp. p3-SID1389, assembly GCF_025151705.1. Lineage (NCBI taxonomy): Bacteria > Bacillati > Bacillota > Bacilli > Caryophanales > Paenibacillaceae > Paenibacillus > Paenibacillus sp. p3-SID1389. The sequence continues at coordinate 98,481 of NZ_JALXVO010000001.1, forward strand.
CACCGTCGCAAGTTGTATTTCTCGCTGCTTGCCGTCGTGATCTTGGGCGGCTTGACAACAGGGGGATACGAGATTCGCAAAGCTTACCACAACAGCATTCCGGTCGTCAGCGACCAGGAGGTAGATATGAGGCCGTATCGGCCGTTTGCGGACACGGGGAAGCTGGCCGTGCTGCCGGAACCGTCCAAATTGACATTAACGGAGGATTTACCGCGGCTTGACGGAGCAACGGCACTTTATCCTCTGTATGCAGCGTTTGCGCAGACCGTATATCCGCGCCAGGATTATGATCTCTACGACAGCGAGGTCATGGTGAATACGACACCTGTGGCTTATAAGAATTTAATCGAAGGCCGGGCGGATATCATTTTCGCCGCCGCGCCGTCGGAGGGGCAAATAGCCGCCGCCCGCAAGGAAGGGAAGGAATTAAAGCTCACCCCGATCGGCCGTGAGGCGTTTGTCTTTTTCGTGAATGCGTCGAATCCGGTAACCGGGTTAACGACGGAGCAGATCCGTGGGATCTACTCGGGGGAAATTACCCGATGGAGTGAAGTGGGGGGCCGCGATGAGCGGATCCGCGCGTTTCAGCGCCCGGAGGACAGCGGAAGCCAGACGATGCTGATACGGGTGATGGACGGACGGGAGCTCGCCAAACCGCCCAAGGAGAATGTGGCCTCCGGGATGGGTGGCATCATTTCGCGGACCGCGGATTACCGCAACTACAAAAACGCGCTGGGCTATTCGTTCTTGTTTTATGCCACCGAGATGGTGAAAAACGGGAATATCCGCCTGTTGGCCATCGACGGCGTGAAGCCGGAACGAGCGACGATTGCCAGCGGCGAATATCCGTTTGCGGCCGAGTTTTACGCGGTAACGGCGGGCAGTGACAATCCGAACGTGGAGAAGCTGATCGAATGGATTCGCTCCCCGCAAGGGCAGTATTTAGTGGAGCAAACGGGCTATACGCCGCTCGCCCCCTAGGGCGTATTGACACTCGAATTGGGGATCGATAAACTAAAAACTAGGAATTAGCACTCTTCCTTGTAGAGTGCTAATATGTTGTAAGACAAGTTCCCCCATGGGGTGAAAGGAAGGAGATCCGATTCATGGCGAAAAAGCAGTTTAAAGCAGAATCTAAACGACTGCTGGAAATGATGATCAACTCGATTTACACACAGCGGGAAATTTTTCTGCGTGAGCTGATTTCGAACGCCAGCGATGCCATTGATAAGATTTATTATCGGGCGTTAACGGATGACAAGCTGGTATTTAACAAGGACGACTATTTTATTAAGATTAAGCCGGATAAAGCAAACCGCACCTTGACGATTTCCGATACCGGGATCGGCATGACCAAGGAAGAGCTGGAGAAGCACCTGGGGACTATCGCCAACAGCGGTTCGTATGCGTTTAAGAACGAAAATGAACTGAAGGATGGTCATAACATTATCGGGCAGTTTGGTGTCGGCTTCTATTCCGCATTTATGGTCGCCGACGTGGTTACCGTGATCAGCCGGGCGCTGGGTTCGGACGAGGCCTACAAATGGGAGTCCAAAGGGGCGGACGGCTACACGATCGAACCGTGTGAGAAGGAAACGGTGGGTACGGATATTATTTTGAAGATCAAAGAAAACTCCGAAGACGACCAATATGACGAATACCTCGAGGAATACCGTCTGAAGTCGATTATCAAGAAATATTCGGATTTCATCCGTTATCCGATCAAGATGGACGTCACGAGCAGCCGGCCGAAGGAAGGCAGCGAAGGCGAATACGAGACGTACACCGAAGAGCAAACCATCAACAGCATGGTGCCGATCTGGCGGAAGAACAAATCCGAACTGACGGAAGAGGATTATGTCAACTTTTACATGGAGAAGCGCTACGGGTTCGATAAACCGGTATCGCATATCCATATCAAGGCTGACGGCGCGGTCGTGTACAATGCGATTTTGTATATTCCGGAGAAGACGCCGTTTGACTATTACACCAAGGAATACGAAAAAGGGCTGGAGCTCTACTCCAACGGCGTGCTGATCATGAATAAGTGCCCGGATCTGCTGCCGGACTATTTCAGCTTTGTCAAAGGGATGGTCGATTCCGAGGATCTGTCGCTCAACATTTCTCGGGAAATGCTGCAGCATGACCGCCAGTTGAAGTTGATTGCGAAGAACATCCAAAGCAAGATCAAGAGCCAGCTGCAAACGCTGCTGAAGGAAGACCGTGAGAAATACGAGAAGTTCTACGCTTCGTTTGGCCGCCAGCTGAAGTTTGGCGTGTACAACGACTACGGCATCAACAAGGACGTGCTGCAGGATCTGCTGCTGTTCACTTCGTCCAAGGAGAAGAAGCTTGTTACGCTGGATGAATACGTCTCCCGCATGCCGGAAGACCAGAAGTATATTTATTATGCTGCCGGTGAATCGGTAGAACGGCTGGAGAAGCTGCCGCAAACCGAGCTGGTGCTGGATAAAGGATACGAGATCCTGTATTTCACCGACGACATTGACGAGTTCGCGATCAAGATGATCATGAAATACAAGGATAAGGAATTCAAATCGGTATCGAGCGGTGATTTGGGCATCGAAGCCGAGAATTCCGAAGATAAGGCGAATACGGATGAGAACAAGGAATTGTTCGCCGCAATGAAGGACCTGCTGGCGGGCAAGGTGAAGGAAGTTAAAGCGTCCAAACGTCTGAAATCCCATCCGGTCTGCTTGTCGACGGAAGGTGAGCTGACGATCGAGATGGAAAAGGTACTGAACTCGATGCCAGGCTCGAACGGCCAGTCGGTTAAAGCCGAAAAAGTGCTGGAGATCAACGTGAACCACGACGTCTTCCAGTCGCTGAAGAAGGCTTACGAGAGCGACAAAGAGAAGCTGGCCTTGTACACGAACCTGCTGTACAATCAGGCGCTGCTGATTGAAGGGCTGCCAATCAACGATCCAGTTGAATTTACGAACGATATTTGCAAAGTGATGGTGTAAGCGGAAGAACCACCTTCCTCCGAAAAATGCGGGAGGGTGGTTCTTTTATTTTTGGCCTGGAATATGCCATCATGAGGGTGGGGGCGATACAGGGTGTTTCATGAATTTAAGCTTGTGGCGGAAACGCCGGTTTACGTGCAGGTGAAAAATTATATCAAACGACTAATGATGCAAGGCGCTTTGCAGGCCGGGCAAAAGCTTCCCTCAACACGGGAACTGTCGGAGCTGCTGGGCGTCAGCCGGGGCAGTATCATTGCTGCCTATGAAGCCTTGCAGGATGAGGGGCTAGTGTATGCTGTCACGGGGAAAGGGAACTTCGTCGCCGAGGCCTCTGCACCAAGCGGGCAGGCGGTCCCCACCTGGCGGATGGATTGGCGCGAGCGGATGAATCGGCAAGCCCGGCTGTCCGTGGAGCTCGACCATATGAAACGCAGCAGGCCCGGCCTGCGGGCGGCGAAAGGCGCCATTTTGTTTACGAGCATCGCCCCTGACGAGGAGCTGTTTGATCTGGAGAACGTCAAACGCGCATTCTTGGATCGGATGGCGGTGGAAGGCCGCGTCTTATTGAACTATGGATACGCAAAAGGATATAAACCACTTATCGATTATTTGCTGAACTATATGGAACGTAAAGGCGTGGATCTGCAAGGCAAGGATTTGCTGATCACCAGCGGCTTTACGGAAGGGCTGGACATCGTGTTGTCAGCCCTGGGGCGGGATGGCAGTGCGGGCGGACGCATGTTATGCGAAAACCCAACGCACCAAACCGCGATCAAAAATTTGCGGCGGCACGGGTTCGAGATCACCGGGATTCCGATGGAGCCGGACGGCCTGGACCTGGCAGCGCTGGAGCGCGAGCTGAAGACGCAGGCTTTTGACGGCGCGTTCCTCGTTCCTTCCTATCATAACCCAACCGGGATCGTGACGTCCGCTGAGAAACGGCTGGCGATACTAGAGCTGCTCGGCCGCTACCGGGTGCCGGTGATCGAGGATGGATTTAATGAGGAGCTGAGGTATTCCGGCTCCCACGTCGCGCCGTTGATTGCGATGGCAGGGCAGGGGAACGGCGTGGTGTATTTGGGAAGTTTCTCGAAGGTGCTGTTCCCGGGGATTCGTGTCGGCTGGATCTTAGCAGACCGGAAGCTGATCGAGGTGCTGGAAAGCGTCAAACGGGCGCGCAGCATTCATACCTCAACGTTGGACCAATCCCTGCTGTATCAATACTTGCTGAACGGGAATCTCGAAAAATATCTGAAACGGGCCAGGGCCGAATATCGGCGGAAGTACGAATGGACGAAGGCCTGCTGCGAGCAGTACGTGCCATTCTCCCGGTTGTCGGGCAGCGGCGGGTTACATTTGTTCCTGGAGTTTCCGGAGGAGTTCGATACGTGGAAGCTGCTCGAGCTTTGCGCGGATCAGGGCGTCCTCTTTACTCCGGGGGATATGTTCTACGTTGACGGCGGAGGACGGAACACGATGCGAATTGGTTTTTCGCGGGTATCCGAGGAAGACATCGAAAAGGGGATTCGCCTGATCGGTGATACGGCTACAAAGCTGTTAGGAGATCAGAGTTAGCAACGGGGTAGTTAGGTGCTGCATGGACTTAAACAACGGGTGAAGGAGAGAAACAGGATGAAGGTAGGCGTAATTATGGGCGGCGTCTCCTCGGAGCGCGAGGTCTCGCTGATGACGGGGAAGGAAATCGTGGGGAAGCTGGACCCCAATAAATATGAAGTGGTGCCGATTGAGCTGACGAAGCGGGAGGAGTTGATCGACCGGGTGCGGGGCATCGACTTCGCTTTGCTGGCGCTGCATGGCGCGTTTGGCGAGGACGGTACAGTGCAGGGTGTTCTGGAGACGATGGGCATCCCGTACTCGGGCAGCGGCGTGTTGTCCAGCAGCTTATGCATGGATAAGAATCTGACGAAGAGGCTGCTGCAGACTGAAGGGATTGCGACGCCGGACGGGGCCTATCTGGAGCGGGCCATGTTCGCGGACGGAACGTGGGAACCCAAGATGGCGGGGCTCGCGTATCCGCTGTTCGTCAAGCCGAATGCAGGAGGCTCCAGCATCGGCGTCCAGCGCGTCGATCGGCCGGAGTTGTTGCGCGGTGCGCTGGAGGAGGCGTTCCGCTGGGGCGAGTCTGTGCTCGTCGAGTCCATGGTGTCCGGCCAGGAAATCACCTGCCCGATCCTGGACGGGGAGCTGCTTCCGGTGCTGGGCATCCGGGCGGCCAATGGAGCGGAGTGGTTTGACTACGAAGCCAAATACAGCGACGGCGGGGCGGAGGAGAAGCCGATCACGCTGCCTCCCGACGAAGAGACGCGGGTACGGGCGGCAGCACTGGCGTGTTATCGGCTGCTGCAATGCCGCGTTTATGCCCGGGTCGATATGATTCTCAAGGACGGTGTCCCTTACGTGCTGGAGGTAAATACGCTGCCGGGGATGACGGCGAACAGCCTGCTGCCGCGCAGCGCCGCTGCTGCTGGCATCAGTTACAGCGAACTGCTCGACCGGATCATCGAGCTGTCGCTGGCCGAGCGAGGGAGCGGCGTTGCCGCCACATAAAATAAGAGACCCGCTGGTTGCGGATCTCTTGCTCTTGTTGAATGCGGCGAAATCGCCTAGTTAACTGGGGAACTGGGCAGCTCCAGCGCTTGCTCAACAGGCACATACTCGTAGTGAAGGTCCCGGGCAACAGAGGCGTACGTAATCGCACCAGCGGCGACGTTAACGCCTTTGCGCAGAGCTGCCCGTTCACTGAGCGCCGTGTAAAGGCCCTTCGAGGCGATCTCCAGCGCATAAGGCAGCGTAGCGTTGGCCAGCGCCAGCGTAGAGGTGCGCGGTACGGCGCCCGGCATGTTCGCCACGGCGTAATGCACGACGCCATGCTTCACATAGGTCGGATCGGAATGGGTCGTGATCCGGTCGACCGTTTCGAAGATGCCGCCCTGGTCGATGGCCACGTCCACGATGACCGAGCCGGGGCGCATCGCCTTCACCATGCTTTCGGTGACCAGCTTTGGCGCCTTGGCACCGGGGATCAGTACCGCGCCGATCACCAGGTCGGATTCAGAAACCGCCTCGGCGATGTGCTGCGGATTCGACATCAGCGTCTGCACGCTGGCGCCAAAGATGTCCTCTAGCTGCCGCAGGCGATCCGGATTCAGATCGATGATCGTCACGTCGGCGCCTAGGCCGATCGCCACTCGGGCTGCGTTCGTGCCAACGACGCCTCCGCCGATGATCGTCACTTTGCCGCGCTTCACGCCAGGCACACCGCCGAGCAGGATGCCTTTGCCGCCGTGCGGCTTCTCCAGGAACTGCGCCCCGATTTGTACGGACATCCGACCGGCAACCTCGCTCATTGGCGTCAACAGCGGCAGCGTTTTGTTCACTTCAACCGTTTCATACGCGATGGCGGTCACACCTTGATCTTTTAACGCTTGCGTCAGTTCCGGTTCCGGCGCCAGATGCAAATACGTGAACAGGATCAGACCTGGACGGAAAAAGCCATACTCCGACGGCTGCGGCTCCTTCACCTTCATCACCAGATCGGCCGACCAGGCTTCGGCGGCGCTGCCGACCACCTTGGCCCCGGCGGCCGCATATTCCGTATCCTCAAAGCCGCTGCCAGCACCCGCCTGGGTCTCGATCCATACCGAGTGACCTGCTTTCACCAGCGAATAGGCGCCCGATGGGGTCAGGGCAACTCGATTCTCATTATTTTTGATTTCTTTGGGGACTCCAATGATCATGCTGTAACCTCCTCTGTCAAACGATCTGACATCAGTATAGGACAGGAGCTGTGATTTTTGTTTGTGGCGATATGAGAAAAAAGACAGCCCGCATTGTGAAATTTCACAATGCGTTGCTGCCGCCGAAACGTTCGGCTTTGAGTTCCAAATATAAGGTTACTTTCTGCTCCATGCTGGTTAAGTCGATCCGGCCGATTTCAGCGATTCGCTTCAGCCGGTAATTCAGGGTATTCGCATGAACATGCAGGGCTTCGGCGGCTGTCTTCGCATTGCTGTCATGCGCCAAAAACACCTCCAGCGTGTGCACCAGCTCGCTGTGATGCTCCTGATCGTAGGCCCGCAGCCGGGCCAGTTGGCTGCCCGCGCGGCCATGTCGCTGGAGCTCCTCCCAGATTCGGGGAAGATACCGGTAATACCCGAGATCGCTATATATCACGAGATCTCCGGTCTCCTTGGGAAACCGCTGCTTCACCTCAAGCAGGAGCAGCGCTTCGCGGTAGCTGTCTTCCAGCCGTCCGTATTCGCTGTAGAGACATCCGCTGGCCAATCCTAGGAAATGCGGCGAAAAATAGGTGCGCAAATTCTGCTGAAGCAGCCCCAGCTGGCTGGCGACTCCATCCTTAGTATCCGCCGTTATCGGCGCAAATAACAAAATCAGCTGATTTTTATTGATGGCGTGCAGCACGATCCGGCTATAAGCGGAGAGGGGAGCGCATTTCTCCAGCGCCTGCCGCTGCCACGATTCCTTCACTTCGGCGGCAAACTGCAGGACGACCACATGGAATTGCGGAGGGAGTGCGATCCCGATCCGCTGAGCCTTATCCCGGATTAGGGTTTCGTTGGACAGATGCCCGGTCAGCAGCTGCCAGAAAAAATCGCGATGCGCCTCTTCCTCCTTATGGCGCTGCAGCTGCCACCTAGCCATTTTGGTGCGGGCGGCTTGGGCCGCCTTGGCGAATAACGCCATTTCCCGTTCTGAAAAAGGCCTCTCCGCCTCCAGCACCCAAATAAAGCCGACAACCCGGGAGCCCGAACGGATCGCCGTTGCAACGCGGCCGCTAAGCCCCACCTCTTGAATCGGAGCGACGCGAATCGGCGCTTCGCTCTCCAATAGGCGAGGCATAACGCCGTCCCGCCAGAGACTGCCAATGATCTGATCGGGCACCCGGCGCCCGACGATGGTGGCCAGCCGCGCCGCGTCGGTCTCTGGCTCGTGCGAGCTGTAGGCAACCAGCCGATGGTTGGCGTCTTCGATCGTGACCGGACGGCCCAGCACGTCGCTGATCTTCTCCGCGAGCAATTCCAGATTGTCGGAGTATGGCTCGAAAATATCGTCTTGATCTTGGCTCATAGGCGAGCGTCACCTCCGATGCGGTATGGTTTGTGAAGCCGCACTAGGATCATGCCGTTTTTTTGGGGTAGGAAGACAAACCCCGGCAGGAGCGGCTCAATTATACTTAATTTCAAGATGCTTCATGCTGATTATTGATTAGGAAAGAGGTATTCCACGATGACAACGATGCAATCGAGGGTCTCCACCCCTACCGGCTATCGGGAAACTTGGGCGGAAGTGTCGCTGGACGCCATCGCCCACAATACGGGGCTCTTCCGTAAGCAAATCGCCGAGGGCTGCCGGCTGATGGCCGTAGTCAAAGCGAACGGCTACGGACACGGAGCGGTGCAAGCGGCGCAAGCCGCCATCCATGCCGGCGCCGATTGTCTCGGCGTTGCCCTCGTTGATGAGGCGCTGCAGCTGCGAGCGGCCGGTATATCACAACCTATTCTAGTGCTCGGCTACACGCCACCGTTTGGCGTCGAAGCGGCGGTTCGGCAGGGCATCACCTTGACGGTGGATACCCAGGAAGTCCTGCAGGAGACGATCGCTTGCGCCAAAAAGCAAGGGTGCGCGGCGCGCATCCACTTGAAGGTGGATACCGGGATGTCCCGGATCGGCTTATCTACCACCCGGGCGGTGATTGAGCTCGCTGAACTTGCGGCAGCCGCTGCGCCCTTCGTCATCCTTGAAGGCGTGTTTACCCATTTCGCTGATGCGGATGGACCTGACCCGGCGTATACGTTGGAGCAATTCGCCCGGTTCCAGGCTTGCCTCGATGCCCTTGAGGCCCACGGCCTGCATGTGCCGATCAAGCACTGCTGCAATAGTGCCGCCACGATGCGGTTCCCGCAAATGCACCTGGATCTGGTTCGCATCGGGATCGCACTCTACGGGCTATATCCTTCGGCGCAGCTGCGTTTGCCGGAATATCCTTTGCAGCAGGCGATGCAGCTCAAGACGAAAATCGCTTCGCTGCGGCGGATCAAGCCGGGCCAAACCGTCGGCTACGGCCGGACGTACCGGGCAGCCGAGGAGCGGCTGATCGCCACCGTGCCCATCGGGTACGCCGACGGGCTGTCGCGGACGATCTCAAACCGAGGGTTTGCGCTCGTTCGCGGGCAGCGGGCGCCAATCATTGGCCGAGTTTGCATGGACCAGACGATGTTGGATGTCACCGATATAGAGAGCGTCCAAGCGGGAGAGGAGGTCATCCTCTTCGGCGGAACGGGCGAAGCGGCGTCGATATCGATTGACGAGGTCGCCGATTGGATTGGAACAATCAACTATGAGGTCGTTTGTCAGCTCGGAGTCAGAGTTCCGCGCGTTTACCCTCAAAACTTAAATATGTAAGATTAGGTATCATGCTTATGGCATCATAATCCAAGGTGCCGGTTTTCGTAAAGAGGGTTTTTGCGGTATTTTCCGTAAAAACCTCTTTTATGTCATATATCTTAACGTTGCGTGCGGGAAGGTTTCAAGTAGAGTGGGAATGATCCGGATTACTCCTTGCGCGGCTTACATGATCCGGTCTAGAATTGGGGCATGAGTTCCTTTATTTAAAATCCAAACATCGCAGGAGCGTGAGAGGATGAAGTACAGAAGGTACGGAACGACCGGCAAGCAGGTGTCGGAAATCGGCTTTGGCGCTTGGCAGCTCGGCAACAAGCAGGATTGGGCAGCGATGGAGGATGATGAGGCCATTCGCCTCGTACATGAGGCGTTGGACCTTGGCGTGAATTTTTTTGATACCGCTCCCAATTACGGTCAAGGCAAAAGCGAGGTCTTACTCGGCAAAGCGCTGGAACGAAAACGGGATAAAGCGGTCATCAATACGAAGTTCGGTCATTCCCCGGAAGGGACCGATTATTCCGCATCTCAGATCCGCAATTCGGTAGAACGCAGCCTGACGCGGCTGCAAACCGATTATTTGGACTCCGTATTGATCCACAACCCGCCGTTTGATGTTCTGGACGGCAAATACGGCCACTATCAGGTGCTGGAGGATCTGAAAGCGGAAGGGAAAATCCTGGCGTACGGCGTGTCCGTCGATTCCAGCCGTGAGATGTTGGAGGCGCTGGAGCATTCCCGGCTTGGCGTAATGGAAGTGATGTTTAACATCTTTTATCAGGAAACGGCGCAGGCGTTCCAGGCGGCGAAGGAGAAGGATGTCGCGCTCATTATTAAGGTGCCGCTGGATTCCGGCTGGTTGTCGGGGAAATACGACGGCAACAGCTCGTTCTCCGGCGTTCGCAGCCGTTGGTCTCCGGAAGTGATTCAGACCCGCGCGAAGCTGGTGGAGCAAATTCGCTTCCTGGAAGATGAGCAAACGACGATGACGATGGCGGCGCTGCGCTTTATTTTGGCTTATCCGGAGGTGACGACGGTGATCCCCGGCGTCCGAAGCAGCGCCCAGCTCCGTGAAAATGTGGCTGCAAGTGACGCGGTCCTGCCGGACGAATCGCTGCGAAAACTGCAAGAGCTTTGGGAACGGGAAATCCGGTATAAATCGCTGGGCTGGTAAGTACAAATGAAATTTATGGTGCAGGATAAGGCATTTTATCGCAGCTTCTTCAGACTGACTCTGGTAATTGCTTTGCAAAACATCATTTCCTTTGGCGTCAACTTATCGGATAATATCATGCTTGGCGGTTACAGCGAATCGGCCTTATCCGGAGTAGCTCTGGCCAACCAGATCCAGTTCCTGCTGCAAATGCTCGTGCTGGGCGTAGGGGAGGGCGTCGTCATCCTGTCGTCACGGGCATGGGGCGCGCAGGACATGGGGACCATCAAGCAGGTGGCCAGCATCGGGATGCGCCTGGCGCTGCTACTAGCGTTGCTGCTGTGGCTGGCGGTGTTCTTGTTCCCGCACGGATGCCTGTCTTTATTCACCAACGAGGACAGCGTCATCGCTGAAGGGGCCAAATATTTACGGATTATCGGCTTCTCCTATCTCTTTTTTGCGGCAACCAATCTGCTGCTGGCTTCCCTGCGCAGCGTGGAAACGGTCAGAGTTGGATTTATCCTCTCCGTATCGACATTACTGATCAACGTCTGCCTGAACTATTTGCTGATTTACGGGCATTTTGGCTTTCCGGCTTGGGGCGTGCGCGGCTCGGCCGCAGCGACGTTAACGGCCCGGATCATCGAGTTGGCCATCGTGGTGGGATATCTCAAACGGGTGGATCGCAAAATCCGGTTCGCGCTGCGGGACTTCTTCCAATTTGACCGGGGCACGTTCAAGCAATACCTTAGCGTGGGCTCCCCAATCCTGATGTCTAATGCCCTCTGGGGGCTGGCCATGGCGGTACAGTCCGGGATCTTGGGGCATATGGGGGAAGCAGCGATCGCCGCGAACAGCATCGCCACGACGGTCTTCCAAATCGTGTCGGTCGTCACGTACGCTTCGGCCAGTGCAACGGCCGTCATCATCGGGAAGACGATTGGCGCCGGACATCCGGAGAAAATCAAGCCATACGCCCAAACGCTGCAGGTGCTTTATGTGATCATCGGTTTGGGGACGGGGGCGGTGCTCTTCTTGATCAAAGACATGGTACTGGGATTTTATGCCATATCCCCGGCATCGAAGGATCTGGCCCTGCAGTTTATGACGGTGCTCTCCATTACGGCGGTAGGCACGGCTTACCAAATGCCGGCGCTGACGGGAATTGTGCGCAGCGGGGGAGATACGAAATTTGTGTTGTACAACGATTTTATCTTCATGTGGCTGATCGTGTTGCCTTCCGCCTTTCTATGCGCTGCGGTGTTGGGGTTATCGCCGCTGCTGACGTTTATCTGTCTTAAATCCGATCAGATTCTGAAATGCTTGGTGGCGATCGTGAAGGTGAATCGCTATCGGTGGATTCGGACGTTTGGAAACCCGGAGCCTCGAGCATAAACTCCACATAACAAAGAAAGGACCGCGATCGTCCGGCTGCTGCCGGACCCATGCGGTCCTTTCTTTTTTTCATATCATGCGGGTTATTTCGATTGGGCGCCCAGCACCGGCTGGTATCCGGCCGGAATGTACGTGACGGCCTTCACCTCGGAAATGACCTGAGGATAAAATTGTCCTGGCTGAGGCTCTACGACGCGATAGTCGATGATCGCCTTGCCGTCTTTAAAGGAGATATTCGACACTTCCAGGCCGTAGCCCGGATGCGGCGCCATCGCCGTGATCTTCACTTTCGTCACGTCACTGGTGATTTTGTCTGTGCTCACTCCAAAATCGTACAGGCCGGGAATCGGGTTCACAATCGGCTCATTGTCTTTGATAAATTGCAGCGTCCGGTCAAGCATGCCTGCGGCTTCACTGCGGGAGATCGGTTGCTTCGGTCCGAAGTTGCCCTTCTTATCCAGGGTGACGATTTTGGCTTTCAGAAGCGCTTGAATGCTGTTCATATAGTCTTTGTTGATTTGCTTCTCATCATTGATGGACAAATATTGCATCGTAAACGCGTATTCGCCCTTCGTGCTCAGCGCTTTGAACAGCCAGTGGCTGAATTGCTCCTTCGTCACTTTGGCGGCCGGGTTGATGTCCTTCGGAATGTCCAGCCCGTAGTAGTTCGCGATCACGAAGGCTTCGGAATACCAAGCGTTATCTTTCACCTTGGTGTAATAGTTGCTGGCTTTTGGCAATTGGATGAACCGGACCGTATCGAAGTTCAGGTCCAGCGTTTTCACGATCAGAGAGACGGCTGCAGCACCCGTCAGCTTCTGGGCCGGGTAGTAACGACCGTGAAGGCCGCCTTTAATGATCCCCAGCTTCTCCAGGCGTTCGATCGCCTTCTGCTCCTTGTCGCCTTTAATGTCGCTGAAAGCTGAGGCCGTACCGCCAAACATCATCGTGAACGCGATGACCATTAGCAGCGTCAGCTTTGAAAGTTTAGAGAAAGAGAAAGTTCTTTTCGGTTTCATTCGCAAAATCCCTCCTGGAAACAGTAGTGAGTTAAACGCATCCGATCCGCCGGCTGCTCTGCTCTTGCGCAGCGTCCGGCGAGGCTTTGGGTATCATTTCCCTCCTTCCGGATTCAGTTTGGTTTAACCCTTTGACGCAGGAAGGGCTGCAGATGTTTCAAAGAATCTCCCATTTTTTGCGAAAAGTCTCAGTTAATCAGTCCCGCATAACGCAGCCCCTGACGGATACCGCCCTCATCCACGGCAGCCGTGACATAATCGGCATAAGGCAGCAGCTCCGGATAGGAATTGCCCATGGCGATCCCCAAACCTACTTCCTGCAGCATTTCCTTATCATTCAAACCGTCCCCGAAGGCTACAGCAGCGGACAGGGGGATGCCGAGACGCTCCAGCATGGCTGCGATGCCTACCGCCTTGGAGCCGCCGCGGAGCGTCACATCCATCGCTTTCGGGTGCCAACGGATCAGACGCAAGTCCTCGAATTGCCCATCGTACAGCGCTTCGTCCTGCTCCTCACAATGCAGAAAGGCTTGATACACCGGGGATTTGCTCCAAAATTCCGGATCGAATCCCGGATGCTCGACCTTCAGGGAATTAATGGATTCCACGACAAAGGGGTGAGCCTCGGTATTGGCGCAGTAGCGTTCATGCCCCTGAAACACCAGCGGATGCTGATGACGTCCGGCCAGCTCGACGAGCTTCCGGAGACTTTGCGCGGGCAGGGGCCGCTGGAGCAGCGGCTCGCCCCGGTAGACGACGTAAGCGCCGTTCAGACTGACGAAGGATTCGATGCCCAGCAGCTTGGCGATCGGTTCAAAAAAATACGGCGCCCGCCCGGTTGCAATCACCGGCTCGATGCCGTTCGCTTTTAGTTCGGCGATGGCCTGGATTGTATCCTGAGGGACTTGCTTGTCCTCGTTCAGCAGCGTGCCGTCGAGATCAAAGAAGACGATTTTGTAGTTGTTGTTCATCTGTATGGCTCCTATCCGTTCGTTTTTTTTTATCTTCATCTATAAAAATAGTGTACCATGGGCACGCAAACTGGTCATACTTCTCCTTCCTCTTGTATAGAAAGCGTTGTCAAGCTATACTGTGAGCGATGGCCCGGCAACTGCTACAGTTCAGCCGGACGGTAAAATTAGACCCTATTGTGGAGAGAGGAAGAGGTCAATGCCGGTTATCGACAAGCCTTTGGACGAGTTACGCAAGTACAAAGGAATGAACCCGAAGCTGCCGGATTTCGACGCTTATTGGGAGGTAGCGCTGCGGGAAATGCGCGCGGTTGATCCGCAGGTGCGATTGGAAAAGGCCGAATATCAGCTGCCGGGTGTGGAATGTTATCATCTTTATTTTACCGGGGTAAAGGGAGCCCGCATCCATGCGCAATACGTGCGTCCGGCTAAATCGGATGGCCCGGCGCCGGCCGTGATCCTGTTCCACGGTTATTCCGGGAATGCCGGGGACTGGACCGAGAAGCTGGGGTACGCCTCGCTGGGCTTCCATGTCTTTGCGATGGACTGCCGCGGCCAAGGCGGCAAATCGGAGGATGTCGGCGGAACGATCGGCAATACGCTGCAAGGCCACATCATCCGCGGGGTAGACGGGGATCCGCAAAATATGTTGTTCCGCCATATTTTCCTGGATGCCGTGCAATTGACGGGGATCGCGATGGATATGCCGGAGATCGACGAGAATCGCGTTGGCGTTACCGGTTGGTCGCAAGGCGGCGGGATCACGTTAGCTTGCGCAGCGCTGGAGCCGCGGGTTCGCCGGGCTGCTCCAGTTTATCCGTTCCTCTCCGATTACCGCCGGGTATGGGAGATGGATTTGGCCAAAAACGCATACGAGGAGCTGCGTTTGTATTTCCGCCGCTTCGATCCGCAGCATGAGCGGGAGGAGGAGCTATTTGCCAAGCTAGGCTACATTGACGTGCACCATCTGGCCAGCCGCATTCAAGCCGAAGTGCTGATGGGCGTTGGATTGATGGACGAGATTTGCCCGCCGTCCACGCAATTTGCCGCATACAACGCGATTACTTCGCCGAAGAAGCTGGAAATCTACCCGGATTTCGGTCATGAAGGGCTGCCGGGAATGCACGATAAGATCGTTCAGTTTATGCTTGGGATGTAATGTAAGTCCGCCGTGAAAAGAAAGCAGGCACACAGGCCGACGGATAGGCAGAAAGGAGCGGTGTTCGTGACAGGCACGTTATTTATCAACGGGAGAATCCAAACGTTGGAACAGAGCGGACTCTCCGAGAAAGAAGCGGATGCGATATACTTGGAGAATGGGCGCATTCGCGCCATCGGGAGGACGGCAGAGCTCAAGCTGCAGCTGGCGGGCCGGGCGGTGCGTACCGTCGACTGGGAAGGGGCCGTGGTGCTCCCCGGCTTAACCGACTCGCATATGCACCTGTCCATGCACGGCATGAAGCTCGCCATGCTTGATTTCAGCGGCGTCACTTCGAAGGAGGAGATGCTGCGCCTCGTGCGGGAGCGCGCTGCCGTGACGCCGCCCGGCGAGTGGATTCTCGGCTTGAATTGGGACGAGAATCGGTTCGTGCCTGCCGCTGCGCCAACGCTGGAGGAGCTGGATGCGGCCAGCGACCGCCATCCGATCTTCCTGACGCGCACCTGCTTCCATGCGTATCTGGCCAACTCCGAGGCGTTTCGCCGCGCGGGGATTACGGCGGATACGCCGGATCCGGAAGCTGGCGCTTACGGCAGAGACGAGGACGGCCGCTTAAACGGCTGGGTGTATGAGGAGGCGTCGGTGCCGTTCACCCGGGCGCAGCCCGAACCGGACTACGCCGCGAAGAAGGACGCCATCCGCCGCGCCTGGCTCGACGCGCTGCGCCTTGGGCTCACAGCTGCCCATACCGAGGACCTGCGGTTTCTAGGCAGCATCGAGACGATGCGGCGAATATGCCGCGAGCTGCGCGAGGAAGGGATCGCCTTCCGCACCCACCAGCTGCTGTACTATCCGTTCCTGGAGGAGGCGGAAGAGCTTGGGGTGCGGGCCGGCGACGGCGATGACTGGCTGCGCATCGGTGCGGTGAAGCTGTTCGCCGACGGAGCGATCGGCGGCCGCACCGCGCTGCTAAAGCAGCCGTACAGCGATGCGCCGCACACCCGGGGCATGGCGATCCATCCGGAGGAGCGGCTCGCCGAGATCGTGCGTGAGGCGCGGCGGCAGGGCTTCCCGATCGCCGTGCACGCGATCGGCGACGGCGGCGCCGATCTCACGCTGCGCGCGATGGAGGCGCAGCCGCTGATCTCCGGCAGCCGGCTCCCGGACCGGCTGATCCATGCGCAGGTGCTGGACGCCGGGCTCGTCCAGCGCATGGCCGCGCTGCCGCTCGCGGCGGATATCCAGCCGCGGTTCGTGGCCAGCGACTTCCCCTGGGTGCTGGAGCGGGTGGGGGAAGGGCGTACGGAGTACCTGTACGCCTGGAAGAAGCTGCTGGCGGCCGGAATCGCCTGCGCCGGCGGCAGCGACGCGCCAATTGAGCCGCTCAGCCCGTTCCTCGGGCTGCATGCGGCGGTGACCCGGCGGGCGCCGGGGGAGACGCACGAGGGCTATCTGCCCGAGGAGAAGCTCTCGACGGCGGAAGCCTTGGCGCTCTTTACCCGCGGCAGTGCACAGGCCGCCGGGGAAGCGGAGGAGCGCGGGGAGATCGCCGTGGGGAAAGCCGGCGATTTTACAGTCATCGACCGGGAGATCGAAGGCGATCCCGAGCAGCTTCTCCAAGTCCAGGTGCGGATGACCATCGTCAACGGGGAGATCGGTTACCGGGCGCCATAGACTTGCACGGTGAAGCCGGAGGTCATGTCCAGCAACTTGTTCCGCTGTTGAGCCTTCCCACTCCCCTCTCGCGCCTAATGTATATGAAAAATCGAATACAATTTAACGATTTGGGCGGATTTAAGGGAATCTATATGAAATTTCATATACATTTGCTCATTTCCGAGAGAAACAGCCTAAATCTATATGAAAAACCGAATAGATTCCCTTTTTTTCTTCGTTGGCACCATTTTATATATGAAATTTCGAATAGATTTCCGATATGACCTAAAGAAGCCGTCCCAGGGAGCTTGAACTCCCGGGACGGCTTTCTTTGTTGTGCTCGAGCATGGTGCCTGAACATCCTTACACCGTGAAGCCGGAGGTCATGTCCTGCAGCTTCTTCGCCATCGCGGCCAGCTGGTCGGCGGTGCCGTCGATTTCGTTCATCGTGGCGAGCTGCTGCTGGATGCTGCTACTAATCTGCTCCGTGCCTCCGGCGATCTCTTCGGTCGCGATCGCGATGCTGCTGATCGCTTTCTCCATCTCCCGGGTGCTCTGCGCCTGCCGATCGTTATCCTCATCGATGCGGGCGATCTGGCCGATGATTTCTTGCACGCTGCCCAGAATATGATCGATACTGCGCTTTGCCTCCGCCGCTTTTTCCACGCCTTCTTGCACCTTGCCGGCCGCTTCATTGGCCGAGGCTACGGCTTCCGCCGACTTCAACTGGTTGTCGGCAACCACATCGGCGATCTCTTGAGCGGCGATCCGACTCTCATCGGCCAGCTTGCGAATTTCATCGGCCACGACGGAAAATCCTCTGCCGGCTTCCCCGGCGCGGGCCGCTTCAATCGCGGCATTCAGCGCCAGCAGATTGGTTTGGGCAGAGATGCCGGCGATCAGCTCGGTCATGTTGGCGATGCGCTCGGATGAATCGTTAAGCTGGCGGATCGTTGACGTAACGAGGCGGGTTGACGACTCGATATCGGTAATGGCCTCTTCGATCTCTGTAATTTTCATCGCCCCGTTGGCTGCGGCTTCGCCGACGATTTTACTCTTCTCCGCTGTATGTTTGCTGGCGATGGCCGTGGATTCGGAGAACCGGGCCATATCGGTTAAGCTGGCGGACGTTTCCTCCGCGACAGCGGCATTCTCCGAGGTGCCGGAAGCGATCTGCTGTACCGTGGCGGAGATGTTTTCCAGTGAAGCGGTGGTTTCTCCCGTTGCCCGGCTCAGCAACTGACTGGCGGAATACATCGTGCCGCTGGAGGCGATGATTTCCCCGATGATCGTTTGCAGCTTGGCCATAAAGGCGTCAAAGCTTTGGCTGAGCACGCCGAGCTCATCCTTGCTGCGATAACCGATTCGCCCGGTTAAATCGCCGTTGCTGTCGGCAATCTCCTTCAGCTTGGCGGTTACTTTTTCAATCGGATGGACGACGGCGCGAATAATAAACAATGCCAGAACGACAGTGACGGCGGCGGAAATGGCCAGCAGGATCAACATGGTGATCCAGGTGGAACGGTAGACCGCTTTGCTGTCTTCATAGGTTTGCCGCGCTTCATTGATATGTTCATTGATCCAGCCGTCCATCGCGTCGATCAATTCGGCTTTCGCCGTATCCAAGGCGGTCATTTCTGCTGGAGGTCCGCCGGGTTCCCCTGCCGGTTCGGCGGCTGGGTCTGCCCCCGCCGCAACCCCTGTTGCATCCCCTGCTTCAGCACCCGCTTCAGCGGCCTCCTCCGTTGCAGGCGCGTTCGCCCCTGGGCCTCCTGGACCGGTCATGCCGTTCTGGTACGTCGTCAGGAAGTTGTCCAACGCCTCAGTATATGCTGCGTATGTAGTCAATACATTGCTTACAGTCGCTTGGTCAGTTTCATCGTTATATTCGGACAAGCTTGCCTCGATCTTCGTTAAGGTTGCGGTGATTTCCTCCTTCAGCGAAGCGCGTTCTTCGTCATCGGAGGCGTTCATGTAGCTGTTGGCCGAGGTGCTCGCCGCAATCATGCTCGATTTCAGCTCCTCCAGCTTCACGATCGGCACGAGCCGTTCGTTATTCAGTTCCTCCAGCTTGTCGTTAACGTTGGAAATTTCCCGAAGACCCACGACACCGATGATAAGGAGAAACGCAAACAGGCAATACGCCAGCAAGCGGATTTTTAGCGCAATCTTCATGTCTTGGATGAGTTTCACGTGATTGTCCCCCTAGGTATGTATTCGTATAATGGATATGTCCAGTGTATCTGGGGGGACTGAAACCAGCATGAATAACAACTGAATGGAGCATGAAAGACCGCTGAATTCACGATGAACGGATACTGAATTTTTACTGAAAAGAACATGAGGAGGTTTTTTCCGTTGTCGCTGGAAATTGAACGCAAGTTTCTGTTACCGGCGTATCCGGAGCAACTGATTCGGGAGGGAGCGCTGGTGGTTCGGTCGGAACATGCGATCGACCAGACGTATCTAGCCCTACATGAGGATCAGGAGCTGCGGGTTCGCAGAATTGAGGACTTGCGTACCGGAGAGATTCAATATACGCATACCTTCAAAAGAGGGTTTGGCCTGTCCCGCGAAGAAGTGGAGGTGTCCATTTCGGAGGGGCTGTATGAGCAGATTATCGCGATTCATCAGGCGATCCCTTTGACCAAACGACGGGTGACTGCCGAATGGGACAAGCGTACAGTAGAGATCGACGTTTACGACCAGATCGATTTTATCGTGCTCGAAGTGGAGTTTAGCTCGGAGGAAGAGGCGCGGTCCTTTGAGCCGCCGGCCTGGTTTGGCCCGGACATCAGCACCAGCAAGGAATACAGCAACAAGAAGGTATGGCGCGATTTACAAGCCCGCAAAAAAGAGACCTGACATCCTCAGGTCTCTCGTTCTATGACAGTTCTCTATTCCAGCGCCAATCCGCCGCTTCCTTCCCGCAGCAAGAACCGGTAGTTATTGCGGACGAACTCCAGCACCTTATCGCAGATGATCCGGTGACCGTCTTCGTTCGGATGGATACCGTCTGAGCAGAGGAACTTCGTGTAATCGGGGTGCTCCAGAAATGCGCCGCGCACGTCGATCATTTTGGTCTTGGTCATTTCCGATACATTCAGAATCGTTGAATTGTACCGTTCCTGCCACCAATAAATCTTTGTGACGCTCCCCAGCCATTTCAGGATGTTCTTCTCCGCTTCCGGGTCGTTGCGGCTGACCCATTTGAAGTAATTGTCGGCGTTGAGCGGCGGCAAGCTCATCAGGACCGGTACAATGTTCTGACTCTTAACGAATTGGATCGCTTCGGTCAGCATTTTTTCGAATAAGGAAAAGTCGGTTTTCGGGTGGTGTTCTGCATCGGGATGCTCAGCAATTTCGTTCCAGTTGAAATCACAGTCATTGCCTCCATACTCGATTAAGATGATGTGGGGTTTATCTTTCTCCACGTCCCTCTTGAGGTTCGTGAGCCCCTTCATTAACGTGTTGCCAAACCGCGCGGTATTATGAACCGCACCCTTCAGCTTCTGCTGCAGCAGTGAAACATAATTGTTCTCCAAGACGACGTACTTATGACGTTGTTCATCATAGATGACGCCTTTGGAAATGGAGTCTCCGCTGACCATATACTTGATTTCATTTTTGGAAAAAAACTTGCTGTCGTTAATCACAATATCACCCCTCTTAAACCCCGAAACCTTGTTCATTTCGTTATATCTATTGTAGATGAGTTTTCTTGCCATGCGCAAGTAAGCAGTTTGTATTGACAGGATATGTGAATGCATGCGAAAGTGGACAAGGTTGACAGGGAATGAGAGAATACGAGTGAAGCAACCATGAACAAAGGGAGGAAATCAATGTGATACGTTTCGCCACGATTGGAACGAACTGGATTACGGAACGTTTTATTCAGGCAGCACTGGAAACGGAGCAATTTGCCTTAACGGCGGTTTACTCCCGGACCGAGGAGAAGGGCAGAGAGTTTGCTGCCAAGTTTGGCGATCCGCAGGTATATACGGATTTGAAAGCCTTAGCGGCCAGCTCTGACGTCGATGCCGTTTACATCGCCAGCCCGAATTCATTTCATGCGGAGCAGGCCATCTTGATGATGGACCACGGCAAGCATGTGTTATGCGAGAAGCCGATGGCGTCCAATGCGGCAGAGGTTCGCCGGATGATCGAAGCGGCGCGTCGCAACGACGTGCTGTTAATGGAGGCGCTGAAATCGACGCTGATGCCGAACTTCCGGGCCGTTCAGGATAATTTGTACAAAATCGGCCAGGTGCGGCGTTATTTTTCAAGCTACTGCCAGTATTCTTCGCGGTATGACGCCTTTAAGCAGGGCAAGGTGATGAATGCCTTTAATCCTGCGTTTTCCAGCGGGGCTTTGATGGACCTCGGCATTTATTGTATCTATCCGATGGTGACGTTGTTCGGGAAACCGGAATCCGTGCAGGCTTCGGCGATCATGCTGTCTTCAGGCGTAGACGGGGAAGGCAGTCTCGTTGTGCGTTATCCGGAGATGGACGGCGTGATTATGTATTCCAAAATTACCGACTCCTATTTGCCAACGGAAATCCAGGGGGAATACGGAACGATCGTGATCGATCGAATCAACCAGCCGTATGAGGTCAAAATCCTGTACCGTGACGGCACAACCGAGGAGCTGACCTGCTTCCAGCCGCAGGAGTCGATGTACTACGAGGCGCTGGAGTTCATTGAGCTGATTCTCAGCGGCAAGCGGGAGAGCCAGATCAATACGCATGCCCGTTCGCTGGCTGTCGCCGAGCTGATGGAGGAAGCCAGACGCCAGTTTGGCCTGCGGTTCGCAGCGGACGAGGCATAAAGGGCGGCAGTGTTGTCGCCCGCTTAAAATTATTTAAAGGTTTTAATTGTTAAAAATTGAAAAATACCACTGTATGTTGTATTCTATTAATGTAAATTTATATCAAATTATCCTTAGAGAGGAAAGGTGGTATTTGTAATGAAGTTTTCGAAGTTTCCTGTCGTCCTGTCACTTGTGGTAAGTATGTTTGCATTCGCAGTTCCTTCGACTTTTGCTGAGAGTGGGAGTATAGGTTCAGAAGAGATTAAAGTAGTTAGAGCGATCTTAGTTGAAAATGGCGTGAAAAAAGAGTTAAGTGCAACAGAATACGAGGTACTTATGGAACAAAATAACCATAAAGTACAAAGAGATTGAGAGACAAAAGAATATAAACCAGGCAAAACTAAACAAAAATGATGGTGTTGCTAATGAATTGAAACCAGACGAAATAACTCCTTTTGCATTAATAGACATGAGCATATATACTGAGGCTGGTTTTATTCAATCCGTGTATCGTAACGACTTAACTCGTAGGATTTCTGTTCCTGTATACAATGAAACAAGTCAAGAAGTGACCCGGACTATTTCTTTCACTGCTTCGCAATCTTATACAAGCAATGTATCCCTTACCTCCACGTATGCGAAAAACGCATTCACAGCAGGTGTAACAGTAGGCTCTTCTTGGAGTAATACTTACAGTGATAGCGATTCTGTTACACAAAAAATTCCACCCCACAAATATTCCTGGATGGAATATACCCCCAATATGAGTAATTCCTATGGAACTATGCATGAAGAAGTATGGAATTTTGATGGTTTTACTAATGTGAAAATTGTGGACAAAACCTATTTTCTTGATGTTTATATAGCCAAACCAGGAAATGCTGGATTACCCGACGGACTCTATACAGTAAAAGAGAGCAGCACTAAACCCAACTGAAATATAAGGTGACAAGTTATGAATAAACGAGGTACCGGTACAATCCTAATCGTGATCGCGGCAATGTTATTTATATTCCGTAATTCAACTCACTTACTAGTGGCTGCAATCATGGGGCAAAAGAATGGCAATTTTGCTGAAGGTACATTTAGCAATGCCATGGGGGCAACCTTTTCTTACTCGATGATTCCTGAAATTATTGCATTAATTGCGGGGCTGATCTATCTGATTTGGGCAGAAATCCAAAAGGAGAAATAATCAGCTAAAATAAAATATTGTCCGATAGCTAGGCTGTTCATTCCATTCGAAGCTGTCGCGAGCTAATGGTGGACGTCAGAAGCCAATTTCGGCCTGCTGCACGCGGCAGACGCTTCGATTTCCGCAGAATAAATAGAAATCAAGCCCAAACTGGTTGGCCAGTTTGGGCTTATTCGTGTGCGCCCGGCATGGGCGATAACTAGGCGGTGAAAGTCCGCTACAGGCTTGGCAGTAGGAACTGTTAGCCAAGGGCAAGGGTGTCCGTCGCGAGGCGGAATCTGAAGGAAGCCGGAGGCAAACCCTCGGTCTGACGAACAGAAATCACATACAAGGCATGGTGAGACGGACGAGCTTGCACGACAAAGTAAAGTCCAATACTGCCCGAATCTCATCATGTAAATGTGGCAGATAGATGAGGGGAAAGTTATCGCTCTTACCCGGGGAGGTCTCACAGACATGGAGTAGGAAAATCCGAAGCATGGAGTAAAGCTTGCTGTGAGAAGTCAGCAGAGGCCATAGTACGCGGAGCCGGGACAGCGGCGAGCGGAAGGGCTGAACAATCTAAACGAATTTGATCAGGAGATGGAAGCCGAGGCGTGGAGGTGATCCGCTATGCCGATGACATCGTGGTGCTAGCAAAGAGTAAGCGAGCAGCCATACGACTGCTGGAATCCAGCCGGAAGTATCTGGAACAGAAGCTAAAGCTCCAAATGAATACGCAGAAGAGCAAGGTCGTTAGCGTCTTAGCGCAAAGGCACTTCAAATTCCTCGGATTTGCTTTGGGAAAGAACGGAGACGGCGTATACATACGCGTACATCGTTAATCCCTGGCCAAAGCGAAGAAGAAGCTAAAAGAGCTAACGAGTCGAAGCCAAGGCAGAAATGCACGGCAAGTCATGGAAAACGTAAAGGTCTACATTCGCGGCTGGATCGGCCATTTCTATGTAGCGGACATGAAGCGAATTCTGCAGAACTGGAATGAATGACTGCGAAGACGGATGCGGATGTACATCTGGAAACAATAAAAGAAGCCGAAGACGAGGGTGCAAAACCTGCGAAAGCTGGGAATACCGGAGTGGCAGGCATACCCATGGGGAAACACTCGATTGGGCTATTGGTGTGTAGCCGGAAGCGCAATATTAAATCGCTCTGTAACAAACGAAAGGCTCGCACGAGCAGGGTATTATGACTTCCCTGCTCAATACGAGCGATTACGTCAATTGCACTCAAGCGGTTGAACCGCCGTATACCGAATGGTACGTACGGTGGTGTGGAAGGTCGGCTACTCCATTATTGGGTAGCCTCCTATCCGATTGAACCTACTTACGATAATTACACTCTTCTGATTGCTATCATCCCCCACTATCGCCCCCCGTATTTTCGGATATAAATCTTAAAGGGACAATCATTCTCTCCTTCACAATCATGTAATTGAGAAACGTAGAGGCTTGACAGGCCTGAGATCTGAATATTGAAAGGGCCCGCTGTTAGATAGCTTTTATCAAACCTAGTTGCAACCGTTTACATCCTGAGATAGGATTATCGGAAGAGGTGAACTGGTTCATGAAGGACAAGAAATGGCTGGCGGGCATCATGATCTGCATCGTTGTATTGGTCTATTTGTTTATCGGCTTTGCCAGGTACTCGGGGAAAATCGGCAGCATTGTCAAGGAGCTGCAAGGGCAGCCCGCGAGCGGAGAGCCACGCTATCATATCGTGCTGATCGAGCAAGAGCGCTACCATCCCTATTGGGAAATGGTGGAGAAAGGTGCAGCGGAGGCGGCGGAGAAGTATGGAATCGACATCGAGTTCACGGGACCAGTGCGCAACAACATGGAAGAGCAACTGAACCTGCTGGAAAAAGCGATCGCCGCCCACGTCGACGCGATTATCGTGCAGGGGCTCAATGAAGAACGGTTTACGCCGGTCATCGATAAGGCGGTACGCCGCGGTATCCCCGTCGTGACCATCGACACCGATGCGCCAAACAGCCAGCGGCTGACTTATGTCGGCACTGACAATTTAGCCGCGGGCGAGCGCCTGGGTCGCCTTGTCGTGGAGACGACTGGCGGGATAGGCAAGATCGGCGTGATCATCGGCAGCGATCAGGCCGCCAACCAGCTGCAGCGGCTGGACGGGCTGAAGAAAATCGTCGCCGAACACGAGGGGCTGGAGATCGTGGACGTTCGCAGCTCGAACATCTCCCACATGGAGGCGATTCAGCAGGCGGCCAACATGCTCCGGAACCATCCGGAGATCACCATTATGGTTGGCACCAGTGCAACCGATGCGCTTGGCATGCTGCAGGCGGCCAAAAACCGCGACGACCTGACGATTATCGGCTTCGACAATCAGAAGGAAACGCTGGAGGCGATTCGCAAGGGGGAGATCGAAGCGACGGTTGCGCAGCAGCCTTTTTTGATGGGGGAAACGGCCGTTCGGCTCCTTTATGAGCACTTTGGGGGACAACCGCTGAAGAAGGCTTACTTCACGGAAGTGAAGGTGCTGAATGCGCACAATGTGGAGGAGGGCGAGAGTTTATGAGCATCCGCCGCAAGTTGTTTCTGTTCATCCCGCTGTTCGTGCTGGTGATGAGTTCGGTATCGTTTTTCCTGTTCCAAAGCGGAAAGAGTGTTCAGGAGAGCTACCACTTGATGATGAAGCGCATCTTGCTGTACAAAGAGATCTCCTACGAGGTGGGAGAGAACATGCGGTCGATGAACCGTTTCATCATGCAAGTGGACATGGAAAGCTTGCCCGAGGTTGTTAAGCATTTAAACGCAGTCAAGTCCTTGAGATCGGATCTCGACGGCCTCCAAACGATTGGCGGAAGCGACCTGGCCCTCGCCAATTACCGCAACCTGATCGACACGTTCCTGGAGCAGGCCGAGGCGATGATCGAGCGGATCAGTTACGAGGATTCCGATACGATGGCCGGGGCTTATATCGAAGCCGAGCAGACGCAGCGCTTTATCCGCGAGGAGGCTCAGGAGCTGGTCGACTTGGAGCTGGAGCAATATAAGCCGATTTACGAAGAGATGATGGATGCGACCGGAAATCTGAACAAGCTGGGCATTCTGCTGGTGGTGACGGCAGCGGCCTTCAGCATTCTGCTGGCGATTTGGTTGTCGCGCAGCATCACCAATCCGATCCGCCGGCTGGTCGCGACTGCCAAGCAGATCTCCAAAGGGCGGATGGACACGAAAGCGCCGGAGAGCGACAGCAACGATGAGATTAGTATTTTGTGCCGGGCGTTTAATGGAATGATTGACAACATCCAGCAGCTGATGGCGGAGAATATCAACAACTTGGAGAAGGACCGGCTGGTGAAGGAGCTGGAGCTCAAGACGCTGCAAAGCCAGATCAATCCGCATTTTTTATTTAATACTTTAAACTCCATCTCCAAGCTGGCATATCTCGAAGGGGCAACCAAGACAAGCGACCTGGCTGTTTCCGTGTCTCGTCTGCTGCGCTACAACTTGCAGAAGCTTGACCAGGCGGTCCCGCTGCGCGAGGAGGTGGCCCATGTTACGGAATACATGAACATCCAGAAGGCGCGGTTCCGCGATCGGATTGCCTTCAGGATGAACATCGACGAACGCGCACTGGACGGGAGAGTCCCTTGCTTAACCTTGCAGCCGATTCTGGAGAACGCTTTTGTACACGGCATTGAACAGATGGAGGAAGGGGCTGTGCTGGAGCTGGCGATTCGCCTTGGCGAGGGGGATCGGGTCGAGATTGAAATCCGCGATAACGGGGTTGGCATGAGCCGAGAGACGGTGGATCGGCTGCTGCAATCGGTACGCGGCGATGCTCCGCAGATGGGGGGTAAAAGGCATTCGACCGGCTTGGGTACGCATAATGTGTTCAAGCGGCTGCATTTATTTTTTGACGGAGAGGAACAAATCGAGATCGACAGCGAGGAAGGGGCTGGAACCGCCGTCCGGTTTACGCTGCCTCTTCGCGTAGGGATTTCATAGGACAGGGAAGGGGGAATCCGAATTGTACACTTTGCTGATTGCGGACGATGAAGCATTGGAACGGGAAGGTCTGGAAATGATGATCAGCCACGCGATGCCGGATACGTTCCGTTTTGTTCATGCGGAGAATGGGAGGCGGGCGATCCAGCTGGCGGAGGAGGAAAGGCCGGATTTTATTTTTATGGATATCAAAATGCCGGGGATACAGGGCTTAGAAGCGGTGCGGGAGATTATGGCCCGTCAGCCGGGGGCACGGGTGGTTATTATCACGGCCCATGATTATTTTGCCTATGCGAAGGAGGGGCTGGCGCTAGGCGTACGGGAATATTTGCTGAAGCCGGCTCGGCGGGAAGAGATCGTAGACGTACTGAAGCATCTAATCGCTGAGACCGAAGAGGCGAAGCGGGCCCGCGACGAGCAGCTCTCCCTGCAGGAGAAGCTCTCCCACCTGCTGCCGCTGGCGGAGAACGAACTGTCGCTGATGTTAATGCTGGAGTATGCGCAGGAGGTCGAGGCCGACCAACTGGCCCGAATGCTGAACCTCAAGTGGAGGAAAGGCTACGCGATGGTATTGTCATTTGTGAAGCACACCCCCAAGGAATGGGCCAGCTTCCAGGTGGTCAAGAAGGAGATTTACGATGCGGTCAAGCAATGGGCGAAGCCGGGCTTGTCCTGCATTGTCAGCCCGGTGGTGGGCCATCAGATCGCTTTGTTTATCCCGTTGCCGCCGGGACGGCCGGGGTATGAGCAGCGGGTGATGGCGTTGGAATGGGGCGAGCGGCTGCGCAGCCAGGTGGAGGAGCGGTTTGGGCTGCCGTTGTCCGTCGGGATCGGCGGGGTCCGCGAGGGCTGGGACGGGCTAAGCCGCTCGTACCGCGAAGCGGTTCGCGTCTGTGCGGAGGAGCAGGACATCGTCTGCGTCCGACATTATGACGATATCGCCGAAAGCTCGGGCGGCCCCGCGATTCCGCTGGATGAGGAGAAGAAGCTGCTGGATGCACTGCTGCGGCAGGACAAACCCGAAGCAGCCGAGCGCTTTGACCTGCTGTTCGAACGCCTGAAAGGGGGGCGGTCGGATTATTTTCCGCGTCTGCGCGGGGATGTAATTGGGTTGCTCCTCTATTTGAGCCGCGGCGTGGAGGCGGGGGACGGTCCCGAGTTAATCGAGGATCTGAGCGCCTGCGAGGATACGGCATCGCTGCGCGAGCGCGCGCTGCACCGGCTTGGCGGCTGGATCGACGGCCTGCGGGAACGGAAGGAACGCAGCCGTTCACATGTGCTTCAGCGGGCGATCCTATTCGTCAACCAGCGGTTCAAAGAAGAGATCTCGATGGAGCAGACGGCGGAATACGTGAATCTCAGTCCTTACTACTTCAGCAAATTGTTTAAGCTGCAGACCGGAGAGAATTTTAGCGATTATCTCACCCGACTGCGGATTGAGGAGGCGAAGCGGCTGATCGCCGAGCGCTCGTTAAGCCTGAAAGAAATCTGTTATGAGGTGGGTTACAAAGACCCGAATTATTTTAGCCGGGTATTTAAGAAATCCGTTGGCATCACCCCCAGTGAATATCGCCAGCAAATCGAAATCGAATAAGTCCGTCCGTTCGGTTAGCTTAGGTGAGTCCTTGTCCCAGACAAGGACTTTTTTGTTGTGATTGCACAAAAAAATCCATTGAAAGCGTTCGGTTTGAAAGCATTTACATCCGATGGCAAAGGAATGCAGAACAAGCGCAAACAAGTGCAGGCTTTGACCGAACCGAAGCGCGAGGAGCGATGCTACGATATTTTTGTAAGCGGAATCATCAAACGATTATTTAAAAGAAGGGGCGTAGGCGTAGTGAAAAAACATAGTCATTTTGTACGGTTAAGCTTGGCAGCCATTTTGTTAGCTTCCACCCTGGCAGGCTGCGGGGTTGTTTCGGACGGCAGCGCCAACAGCGGGAACACAAAGAACAATGCAGAGAGCGCGGCTGGAGGCAAGGACGACGGGAAAATCGTCATCGGCATGTCGATGGACACCCTGAAGGAAGAACGGTGGCAGAAGGACCGGGATTTATTCACCGCCAAAGTCGAAGAGCTCGGGGGCGAAGTGAAGGTGCTTGCGGCGAACGGTGACGACGCAACGCAGTTGAGCCAGGCGGAGCAACTGATTTCGCAAGGCGTTGACGTGTTGGTGGTCATCGCACACAACGCCGAAGCAACCGCACCCATCGTGGAAAAAGCGCACAAAGAAGGCATCAAGGTCATCGCGTATGACCGTTTGATCAGAAACTCGGACGTTGACTATTACATCTCCTTCGATAACGTTCGGGTCGGCGAACTTCAAGCCCGCGCTGTAATTGAAGCGGCACCAAAGGGCAACATCGTTTACATCGGCGGTGCGGACACCGATAACAACGCGCACATGTTCAAGGAAGGCGCGATGAACGTGCTGAAGCCGCTGGAGGAGAAAGGCGACATCAAGATCGTATATGACCAGTTCTCCAAGGACTGGAAGCCGGAAGAAGCACTGAAGAATATGGAGAATGCGCTGACCGCCAATAACAATGACATTCAGGGCGTGGTCGCTGCAAATGACGGCACGGCCGGCGGGGTAATCCAAGCGTTAAACGCACAAGGTATGGCCGGCAAAATCCCGGTATCCGGGCAGGACGCGGACTTGGCCGCAGTCCAACGGATCGCCGAAGGTACGCAGCTGATGACCGTCTACAAACCGATTAAATCGATTGCCATCACCGCTGCGGAAATGGCAGTTGCGGCCGCCAAAGGCGAGGAAGTAAAAGCGGACAAAACCGTCAACAACGGCAAAATTGACGTGCCTTCCGTGCTGCTGGATCCAATTCCGCTCAACAAGGATAGCCTGAACGTCGTGATTGAAGACGGGTTCCACAAGCTGGAGGACGTGTACAAAAACGTACCAAAGGATCAATGGCCGAAGTAATGCGAACCGGACATCGGTAAGGGCGGAAGCGGCGAAAACCAGGGAGCGTTCGGCGCCTCCTTGGTTTCGCGCTTTTCGCCGATCCTTAGGCGAATGAAGGAGAGCTAAGCCTATGTATGTATTGGAAATGGTGAATATCAGCAAGGAGTTTCCCGGCGTGAAAGCCCTTGACCGCGTGAACTTCCAAGTGCGTAAAGGGGAAATCCACGCGCTCTGCGGCGAGAACGGAGCGGGTAAATCAACGCTGATGAAGGTGCTGAGCGGCTTGTACCCAGCCGGCACCTACAGCGGGGACATCGTCATCGGCGGCGAGAAGAAGCAGTTCCACAACATTGCCGATGCAGAAAAAGCCGGCATCGCCATCATTCACCAGGAGCTGGCGCTCGTGAAGGAGATGACGGTGGGCGAGAATATTTTCCTTGGGGCGGAACCAACCAAACGCGGCGTGATTCAGTGGGATGAGCTGTATCATAACGCGGCGCAGTGGCTGAAGCGGGTTGGGCTGAATATTTCTCCGGATACGAAAATCGGCAGTCTCGGCATCGGCCAGCAGCAGCTGGTGGAGATCGCCAAGGCGTTGTCCAAGCATACGCAGATTTTGATTCTGGATGAACCTACGGCCGCTTTAACGGAAAGTGAAGTGGCGATCCTGATGGACATCTTGAATCAGCTGCGCAGCGAAGGGGTGTCTTGCGTTTATATTTCGCACAAGATGCCGGAGGTGTTTGCTCTGGCCGACTCGATTACGGTGCTTCGCGACGGTCGCACGATAGCGACGCTGGATCGCAAGGAAACGAATGATGACCAGGTCGTGTCGATGATGGTCGGACGGGAGCTGACGGAACGGTACCCACGGGTGGAGCATCGCCCATCGGATACTGTGCTGGAGGTTCGGAACTATAACGTGTGGCATCCGGAGAAGCGGAATCAGAGGGTGATTAAGGATGTCAGCTTCCGGGTGCGCAAAGGGGAAATCCTCGGCATCGCGGGGTTGATGGGGGCCGGCCGGACCGAGCTGGTCAGCAGCCTGTTTGGCGCATACGGCGGTAAGGCGACGGGGGAGATCTTCGTAGAAGGCAATCCAGTGCGGATTCGCTCCGTCTCCGACGCCATCCGCGCCGGACTCGCCCTCGTCAGCGAGGATCGCAAGCGTCAAGGGCTCGTCATGGGGATGGACGTCAAGACGAATACAACGCTGGCGACGTTGGCTAAGGTCTCGAAGTTAAGCGTGATTAACGATAATGAGGAAATCCGCTGGGGTCTGAAATATGTGCAGGATTTAAAGACGAAAACCGCGTCGTTGGAAACCCCTGTCGGCACATTGTCCGGCGGGAACCAGCAGAAGGTTGTTATCGGCAAATGGCTGATGTCTGACCCGAAAATTCTCATCATGGACGAACCAACCCGCGGCATTGATGTCGGGGCGAAATACGAGATTTATCATCTTATGAATCAGCTGGTCGACCAGGGCGTGGCCATCATCATGATCTCTTCGGAGCTTCCAGAGGTGCTCGGGATGAGTGACCGAATTCTGGTGATGAGCGAAGGCAAATTTGTCCGGGAGTTCGACTGGCGCGAAGCGACCCAAGAAAATATCATGCAAGCCGCTACGGGAGGGAAATAAACATGGAGCTTCAAAAGGAACTAGGTAAACAAACGGATGGGGCCGCCTTAAAGCCGACGCTGTGGGGCAGCCTGTTCGGCAAAATGGACGTGCGGGCCTACACGATGGTGGGCGCACTGGTGTTGATCTGGGTGCTGTTTGGCCTGCTGGACCCGACTTTTTTGACGGCGCGGAACTTATCCAACCTGTTTACGCAAATGTCGGTGACGTCGATTTTGGCGATTGGGATGGTCTTGGTGATCGTCGCCGGGCATATTGACTTGTCGGTGGGTTCCATCGTGGGGTTGACCGGCGGGCTTGCCGCGATTTTCAGCAACTGGCTGGGGCTGCCGGCGATTGTGGTGATCCTCGCTACGCTGGCAGCTGGCGCGATCTTAGGCTTGCTGCAGGGCTGGTTGGTCGCCTACAAAATGATCCCCGCCTTTATCGTCACGCTGGGGGGCATGATGGTCTTTCGCGGCACGCTGATGGGCGTGACCAAATCGATGACGATCCCGGTCTCCGATAAAGTGCTGGCGCTGCTGGGTAACGCGTATTTTGCCTCGGGATTCGGCATCATCCTTGGGATATTGGCCATTGGCCTGATTGTGTGGAGCACGCTGCGCAAACGTCGTTCCCGGCAGAAATACGGCTTTGAGGTGGCGCCATTTGCAGTGGACGTGATCAAGATGGCCGCGCTCTCCCTGCTGGTCGTCGCTTTCGTGCTCGTGATGAATGCCTACAAGGGCATTCCGTTCCCGATCATCTTCGTTATCGCGCTGGCGGCCATTTTCTACTTCCTGTCCACCAAAACAACCTTCGGCCGGCACATTTATGCGATCGGCGGCAACCTGGAAGCGGCCCGGCTGTCCGGCATCAATATCCGCCGCAAGACGATGATCGTCTTCCTGCTCAGCGGGTTGCTGGCGTCCATCGCGTCGATTGTCTTGACGTCGCGCCTCGCTTCGGCGACGATCACCGCCGGGAACATGGCGGAAATGGACGCGATCGCGGCTTGCGTCATCGGCGGGACATCGCTGATGGGCGGTGCGGGTACGGTGCTGGGCGCCTTAATTGGAGCGCTCGTCATGACCTCGCTCGACAATGGGATGTCGTTGATGGGGCTGGAGTCGTTCTGGCAATACGTGGTGAAGGGCTCGATCCTCGTCTTTGCGGTTTGGCTCGACATTTCGAATCGGCGTAAAGGGTTGAGATAAGAGGGTGATGTAAAAAGACGGCACTTCTTTGGAGCTTGTCCCTGCGGGGTGAACTCCTTGGAAGTGCCGTTTTGATTGTTGATGGTCTTACGTTGGTTGGTCGCTTCGTTGCTGTTGACTTTCTTGCTTATTGGTAGGTGACGATCAGCGCATTGCTGATTTTGCGGCCCGGTTGGGTCAGGTATTTCCCGTTATAATACAGGCCGCTGGAGGCGCCGCCGTCGAGGTTCATCGCTTGGTACGCGCCGGCTTGCTTCATGATTTCCGCGAGCTGCGGAATCGTGGCGCCGCCGGTGGTCAGCAGGATCAGCTTATGGTCGCGCGTGAGGCCTAAGGCGCTGCGGGCACCGCCGCCGGTGAGAATTTTCGGGTCCTTGAAGCCCTCCGCTTTGACGTCAACGGCTACTTTGCCATTGACCACAAGGCGCGGCCCGGCTTGAAGCGCTCCCTCCATCGTGCCTGCGTTAAAGGCATCGTTGAAGTCATCGCCGGGGATCAACCGCGCCAGCAGGTTGGAGTCATAGGTGAAGATGGTGCGCTTGTCGCCGGAAGCTTTCATCTTCAACTCGCCGCCGCTGACGATATAGCCGTAAGGAGCTTTGTAGGCGTTATCTGTATAAGCGTTGAAGAACGTGCCGTTGATGGCAACGACAGCCTTATGGCGCTTGGCGAGGCTGCTCAGTTCCTCGACCTTGCCGACCGCGTCGCCAGCGAGCGCCACCTTCAGGCGGACTTTGGGATCCATCAACGAGATGGTGACCATCTGCGTGGAGAAGGAACGTCCGCCCACTTTAAACGTCTTGCGCGCGCTGACGATCGCTTTTGAGGCGCCGGCGCTGGTGAGCGCGCTGCGGCTTGTATACGGCAGGGTCAAGCGGGCATCGCCTTGACCCAGGGTAACTGAGCCGGCGGTTTTGTCCCATTCCGCCGGCAAATTGAACGTGGCGCTGACGAATTGCAGCGGCACGTAGGTCGCGCCGGCCTGGGGGAACGGCGCGTCGGCTAGGGTGGTCGGCTCGCCGTTAACCTCGGCCTTGGCGGAGCCGACCTTCAGGATCGCGGACGTGGCTTCGCCCTGCGCGATCGTCAACTGCTGCCGGGCTGCATCCCACTGAACCTGGATACCGTTCAGTCCGTTTAAGGCCCGGCTGGGCACAAAGGCATGTCCGCTGGAAGCGTCCAGCAGGACGACGTTTTTGGCAGGCGCCGCCGTCGCCGTGCCTGCGGCGGAGGCGGGAGCGGGGGCAGAGGCCCAACTGATGCCGCCGGAGATGAGGCAGACCAGGGCGAGCCCTAGAAGCAGCAGGCGTTTCGCAAAGGCGCGATAGAATATGCTCGTTTTGTTCATCAAGTTGGTTTCTCCTTTTATGTATATTGGGAATCGCTTCTTTAGGTAATATCGGAAATGTATTCGATTTTTCATATACAAAAGGGTGCCAACGACGAAAAAAATTGGAATATATTCGGTTTTTCATATAGATTTCGATCAATTCTCTCGAAACTGGGCAAATATATATGAAATTTCATATACATTCCCTTAAAACCGCAGAAAACGCTGAAATGTATTCGATTTTTCGCATACATTTGGTGCGGAAGGGAAGTGGAGATGAACTACATTGTGTGGAAGGTGAGTGTGGGCGCACCCATACCAATAAACAACGGTTCGAAGGGGAAGTTGAGCTGCATCGACACCAAATAAATAACGATAAAATAACGATGCGAGGAGGGGAGCCGCATCCATACCAGTAAATAACGGTTTGGAGGAGATAAACAACGGTGTAAGAGGGGAAGTCACATCCACACCAAAAAACGGTGCAAGTGCAACCCCTCACACTGCGTTGCAGCTTTATCCGCCGCATTCACAATCACACCTCATTCACCACCGCTCTCGCCAAGCTCACCATCCGCCGCATCCACCGCGTTCGCCAAGCTCACCATCCGTCGTATTCACCGCTATTGTCACGTTCACCACTGCTTTCGCCGCATCCACCGCTTTCACCGCATATACAGCTTCCGGTAATACTCCTCCAGCATCCGCTTGGTTGAGAATGCCTCGCGGGTGGTTTCGATGCTGCGCTGCATCATCTGCACCCAGCGGGGGCGATCCTCGTAGTAGGCCGGCACGACCCGGTTGAGCAGCGTGTCGTAGAGCGCTGCGCTGTCATGCCGGTCCAGCTCGTCCGGGTCGGCCGACTCGAAGCCGTCGCCGATCTGCCAGCCGTTCTCGCCGTCCAGGCAGGCCTCCGG
The DNA here is from genome assembly GCF_025151705.1 of Paenibacillus sp. p3-SID1389. Classification (NCBI taxonomy): domain Bacteria; kingdom Bacillati; phylum Bacillota; class Bacilli; order Caryophanales; family Paenibacillaceae; genus Paenibacillus; species Paenibacillus sp. p3-SID1389. The sequence continues at coordinate 133,258 of NZ_JALXVO010000001.1, forward strand.
CCACCAGCCGTCGAGGATCGAGCAGTTCAGCACGCCGTTGACGGCGGCTTTCATCCCCGAGGTGCCGCTCGCTTCCAGCGGCCGGCGCGGGTTGTTCAGCCAAACGTCCGCGCCGCGGGTCAGCTTGGCGCCGATCGTCATGTCGTAGTTTTCCAGAAACACGACGCTGCCAGGATATCGCTTCATCATCGCGACCAGGTTGCTGACGATCCGCTTGCCAGTTTCGTCATTCGGATGGGCTTTACCGGAGAACACAAGCTGGATCCGTCCGGATTCAAGGTAAGGTGCGATTAGGTCCGGACGGGAAAAGATCAGGTCGCTGCGCTTATACGGCGCAGCCCGGCGCGAGAACCCGATCAGCAGCCGCTCCGGATTCAGCTCCACTCCCGACCGCTCGCGGATCAACCCGATCAGCTCGCGCTTCAACTCCATATGGACGGCCCATACATCGCCGCCCTCGTCATAAGCGCGGAGCATCCGCGGGTCGGCCCACGTCGGCAGGTGGATCGCGTTGGTGATCCCGATGATCTCCGCGCGCCCGGCCACGTCCTTCCACATGCGGTTTGCGGTCTCCGCATGCAGCGCAGCCACGGCGTTGGCGCGGCGCGCCAGCCGCAGACCGGCGACGGTCATGTTAAACGGGTTGCCGCCAATCCGCTCCATCTGATCGCGGCTTAACCCGTTAAAGGCGGACATCGCCTCCAGCAAATCCAGCCCATGGGCTTCGTTGCCTTCCTTGACCGGCGTATGGGTCGTGAACACGACCGTTTCGCGGGTATTCCGCCAAGCGGATTCGAAGGTCAGCCCGGCCTGCATTTTTTCGCGGATCAGCTCCGTGGCGGCCAGGGCGGCATGCCCCTCGTTGAAATGGTACACCTCTACCGGGATGTTCAGCGCGCGCAGCGCCTTTACGCCCCCGATGCCCAGCACGATTTCCTGGGCGATCCGCTCCTCGCCGAAGCCGCCGCCGTATAAGCGAGCGGTAATCCAGCCGTTCTCGCTGCCCGGGAGGTCGGTATCAAGCAAATAAAGTGGATTATTGCCAAACTGTTCGGTTTTCCATACTTTGCAAGGAACCTCGGTATTTTTGATCGTCACCGTGACGGTGATGCCGGTGTCCTCAAGAAACTCGTATTCGTGATCGGTAAACATATCGTAGGGCCGTCCATCCTCGCCGATCCGCTGATCGGTATATCCTTGCTTCCACTTGATGCCAACTCCGACGAGCGGAGCGCCGATATCTTTGGCCCCTTTGATAAAATCACCGGCGAGGACGCCAAGTCCTCCCGCATACATTTTAAAATCGGAATGAAGACCGTACTCCATGCTGAAATAAGCAACGGTAGGGAGCTGCCTTTCGCCCATGGGAATACCTCCTTTGCTATGCAAACGTCATGCTGCACTGAAAGCGATTTACGCTATTAGTGTAGTCCGGAGGCGGGCGGAAGGTGACTGAAGGGGGATTGGCCCGTGAGAGCGGGGAGAGAGAGGCAGCGGGGAAAAGGGGGATTACTGCGTTAACACCCGGGAAGAAATTCGCTTAAGCCGGGCCATATTCATCCGGGCGGATGTCGCTGTCAACGTAAGCCCGCTCCTGTTCTTCGCTAGCGATTGCTTGAATTTCTTCGGAACCGATGTTGATGTAGACGTAACCGTCCTGGGCTTGCTTCTTTAAGGCACGTTCCTTAAAATATTTCGGGCTTGCCTCGCCCGACTCCTCGTCATAGACGAGCAGAATACCATCGGTCTTCCGGAATAGCAGCTCGTCCCGGCCCGCAAACTGCCAAGGGCCGAGGTAAGGATCTTTGCTCGCTGCAGCATAATGGTCGACCTGGCGAAGAATTTGCGAATAGTAGTCTTTTTTCTCATCGCTCCATTTCTCTTCTTGACGGCTGTAGGCGGTGATGATCGAGCATTTCAGCTGGGGGTACCGCTTCCTCAACTCAAACACAGCTTCGCAAGCCCACAGATCCACGCCGTATTGGCCGGGGGTAATGACCCACTCTAACCCTTCTTCCAACAAGGGGATGAGGCGATGGGTGATCGCTTGACGGATATAGGGAATGCCTGGGTGCTTCTGGTTGTAAATACCGAGCTCATGGGCGCGGTAACCGGTGACGAGCAGATTTTTCAAGTTGATAACTCCTTAGCTTCAGTTGTTCCTAGGGCCGATCGCGGCCACGTAACGTATTATACCTTGCTATCCCTTCCCGGCAAAAACAAAAATACCGCCTCGCGCAGGAGGAAGACCTCACCGGCTTGGCGGTAGATGTGCTTAAATCAAGAAGTTGTGATAGCCATTTGACATGGCTCTTACGCGGGATCAGGCAGATCGCCCAAGCCCATGGCAGCGGTTACAAAAAACGCGACCCATTAACCGTGAATCGAGAGTAGGGTAAATACCGTGTAGAACACTGCGTAAAAAACACCCAGCCCAACAATCCATAGAAAAGCGTTGCCTTTCAATTTCTCCGGTTGCCACATGAGGACTCGCTCCTTTACGTTTCACTGGACTTACAAATGTGAACAAATTGTGTCTGATTTAATTATTGAACATTTTGTGTCAAAAATCAAACAATTTATTGAACGAATTCAAACTTTTTTTGAAATCAACAAAAAACCATGCCCCGTAAGGCATGGTCGGTCGCTCGAGTTTCAGTTATTATCCTTTAAATGGGGAAAAGCCTTCCTCCGCCAAATACTCTCCGGCTTCCTCGCGGGTTTCGAAGGCCATCTCCAGGCTTAATCCGGAGTAGATATACCACAAATCATCCTCGTATTTGAGCGTCAGCTTCTCGCCTTTGGCATTTGCCCACACACCCCCGGTTGAGGTGTTCTGCAGGGAAGCGTCTTTCGATCCGGAGTTCACAGAGGGTGAAACGCTGTCTTCGTCCTTCCGGACGGACAAAGCGGTAATTGACGCCTTGACCAGGCGGCGCAGCTCGGGCTCCGCCATGTCCCGAATATTCACGAATCCTTTGGCATCGGTCTCATAACCGTCCAGCAGCCCGGCGTAAACAAACCCGTTCCCGTTGGGGTGCAGGTGGTAGACGACGGTCTTTTTATCATAAACGCTGCCTTCATAGTGGAAATTTACCCGGCCCAGCGATACGTTTCTTTGTTCCAGCTCAGGGAATGATTTGAAGATTTCCAGTTTCTGCTCAAATGTCAGCATGCAGCCCAACCTCTCAAATGGCGAAATTGCGGGGGCTTGTCCTTCCCGCGTCTATTGATTATAGCATATCGGACGCTCCAATTCGTTCCGTTTCCCCATCGGCGGGTTAACAGTTATAATGAATGGAAGATGAATCGAGCAAAGGAGGAAGGAACGAATGGGAGAGGCGACGATCAAGTGGGGAATTTTAGCGGCTGGGGGAATTGCCGAATCGTTTGCGGGGGATTTGGCGCATGCGAGCAACGGCGAAGCCTATGCCATCGGTTCGAGAAATCTGGAGAAGGCCAAGGCGTTTGCTGAGAAATTTGGGATTCCTAAAGCGTATGGAAGCTATGAGGAACTGGTCGCCGACCCGGAAGTCGATGCCGTCTATGTAGCTACACCGCATCCTTACCATAAGGAAAATGTGATGATGGCACTGCGTGCGGGAAAGGCTGTCTTATGCGAGAAGCCGTTTACGGTCAATGCCGCCGAATTGGAGGAACTGGTAGCCTATGCCCGCGAACACAAGCTGTTCCTGATGGAAGCGATGTGGACGCGGTTCCTGCCAGTCATCCGCCGGGTGCGGGAATGGCTGGCGGCCGGACGGATCGGCGAAGTGCGCATGGTGAAAGCGGACTTTGGCTTCCGCGCCGGCTGGGATCCGGCCGGGAGGCTGCTTAACCCCGAGCTTGGCGGCGGGGCGCTGCTGGACGCCGGCATCTACCCGGTTTCGTTTGCGTCGATGGTGCTGGGGCCGCACCCGCAAAGCATCCAAAGTACGGCGCATATCGGGGAAACCGGGGTCGATGAGCACTTCTCCGTATTGTTGACCTATGAAAATGGGGCTGTCGCTTCCTTAAACGGCGCCGTGCGGTTGGCGATCGGCAACGATGCTTATATTCATGGAACGAACGGCAAGATATACATTCCCGGGTTCCTTAACGCGACCACGGCCACGTTGTATATCGATGGGGAAGAGCCTGAGACCGTGACCGATGATCGGACCTTTAAAGGTTACACCTATGAGGCGGAAGCCGTCGGTCTGGCCCTGAATGCCGGGTTGACCGAAAGCAGCGACATTTCGCTCGATGAATCGCTGGCTATCCTGCGCTTGATGGATCAGATTCGCGGGCAATGGGGGCTGAAATATCCGTTTGAATGAAATGAAGAAGGAGTAGTTTTACATGACTGATCAGACGAACCAACTGCTAGAGGAGAACAATATTAAGCATGCGATGATTGGCGAGGTGATGCATCGGCTGTCGGACATCTTGCCCAGCCTGACCAAGACCAGGCTGGCGGCGTTAGCCGCCGTTTATAGCATCCCTGGCCGCTCCAAGATGAAGAAGGAGGAGCTGGCCGCCGCCGTTCAAGCAAGCATTGAGAATCCCGAATCGCTGGAGGTTGCTTTACGAAATAGCAGACCGAAGGAATGGGAGCTGTTCGCCTCGCTGCTTTACGGTTCCTATCAACCAAGCAACGCGACACCTTTCGGATACTACTATTATTTCCTGGATCGCGGCTTGCTGTTTACTTTTTTCACTGATAACCAGTTGCACCTGGTGATTCCGGACGAAGTGAAGGCAGCCTTCCGGAAGCTGGATCAACCGGCTTTCCGGCAAGCGCTGGAACGAAGCCACCGGCTCTACAATTACTTGATGGCCGCGATTAATCTGTATGGAATCATCGCGCCAGCGAAGCTTACGGAAATCTATAACGCGCAGAACAGCCATGCATCCATCACAGAAGAGGAATTGCTGCAACAGCTGAACCAATTTTTACTCCGGACGGATCAGTATTTTGAGCTTCGTCAGGGCTATATCGCCTCCTTGGACATGGAAGACAAAGAATTTGACGAGCTCAAGGGCAAAGTGCAAGGGAAACCTTACTACGTGCCGGAGGCGCAGGAACTGCTTAAATATGCGGATCAAGACTACTTTGAGATGACTCCGCAACTGACGGCGTTGCGGGAGTTTGTGACGAAGGAGTTTCATTTGGATGCGGAAAGCGCGGAGTATTTAGTAGACGACATTCAACTCGGCTGCTCGATGGAAGCTTCCTTGCAGGATCTGCTCTACGAATTCGAACGTCGGGACCTGAACTTCTCGTCGCAGAAGCAGGCACAGCAAGCGGTAGCCCTCATTGGCGACGTATACGATCACACCCGGATGTGGTCCAATGTCGGACACACGTTGGACGAGCTGCGCCGGATGCAGGACAATTCCGGAAGCTCGCAAGCGAGACCTTCCATTCGCGGGCATATCGTTAAGCAAGCCCGGTCGAACAAGATCGGCCGCAACGAACCTTGCCCTTGCGGAAGCGGTTTGAAGTACAAGAAATGCTGTGGAAAATAAACCAAAGCATCAATTCTAAAAGGCTGCCTAAGCACTCAAGCTTAGGCAGCCTTCTTCTCATTCTGGAACCACCGTCTTATCCGACATCGGCCGAGTCCGAAATCGGTGGATTGCTGGATTCCACCTGGGAGTACAGTTTGCGATACTGGCCCGGAGTTAAACCGGTTTCCTTCTTAAACTTACGGATGAAGTTAGGCGTGTCGAGGTAGCCGACCCGCTGAATAATGTCCTTCAGTGGATCGTTGGTGGACGTCAGATCGTTCATCACCGCCATCATCCGTTTTTGCCAGATGTATTGAACGAAATTGATTCCCATCTGATCTTTGAAGGAGCGGCTGAAATGGGACACCGAAATCGAATATTTGCAGGAGATTGCTTCCAGACTTAACGAGTGATCCATATAATTGCTGTCGATGTAGGCGATAATTCGGTCCATCAGGGAATGCTCTTCCTTGCGTTCGTTATGCAGCGCCAACTCGCAGATCCGCGAAGCAAGGCCAAGGAAATGGCGCTCCAGCTCCTGCAGGGAATTAAACGCATCGGAACTTGGGATTTCGTAGGTCCAATCGCGAATATCCATCTCCATTCCCGTTCGCAGAATTGTATTCAAGATGTCAAAGCTAATGCAGCGCTTCATCTCGACGGATAGCTCCGGATTTTGCAACACCTTCATCGATTCGCCGATCGTTTGGGCGGCCACTTCGTAGCTGCCTTGCTTTAAGCTTTGGGACAGCTTCAGCAACTCGTTCTTAGGCACCCAGGACGTTTCTCCCGGCGCATGGGACAGCTTCTCGAAGAAGGTGATGCTGCCATGCCCGGTAAACATCCGCGATTCAAACGCCGAGCAAGCCTCAATAAACGATTGGTTCAGTTGATCAGGATCGCTGTAATAAGTACCTACACCGATAACCGGGTCGATCCGGAACTGCTCCAGCAGATTGTCGTGGATGCGGTGGACGATCCGGCGGAACTGGTCGGGTCCGGACCAGGAGTCGACCTTGTCAAAGCCAACGATCAGAGCGATTTGTCCGGGTTTAGGCAGCTCCACGCTGTAAAGGCACGCGCCATATTCAGGAATTTCCGCCGCGGCCAGCCGCCCGATCATCGCCTGCCAATCGTGGGTGTTCAGCCGGCTCTTCGCCGCTTCATCCCGGCCGATTACCATGGCGAAATAATGCGCTTTGTTCAGGTTGATCTCCAGCGAGCTTAACAGCTCTGGCATCAGGCTGCGGGCGTTTCCGTATTTCAGCAACATCAATAGAAAATGATTGCGTGCATACGGCTCCTGCAGATCGGCGCGCGAGCTGTATTCCTGCAGCGCCGTACGGATGCGGTCCAGCTCGTTGCCGGTTTTGTGCGGTTTGGCAGCCAGTACGCCGGGCTTCGATTTGGAATCGGCAAACTTGACGAGGTCAAGAATCGGATGAAGCTGACGCCGCGCCAAGATCAGAGCCGCCAAGGTTCCGACGACGGTCAGCACAGCCAGCAGCAGAATCATTAGGCTGCGCAGATGCATCACGCTGTCAAGGAACTGCGAGCTGGGCATCAAGGTGACGTATTCCCAGCCGTTGGTCTCTGACTTGACCGAAACCACGGAATGCGATACCCCGCCTATCTCGATGCTGTGGATTCCTGTTGAAAGCGCAACCAATTGTTGTAAGTCCGATCCCTGAAGCGATTGTTCTTGATTGTTCTTGGAAGCCATGACACGACCGTGGTTATCGAAAATATAAGAAGATCCTTCATAGTTGCCAAGAATTGTATCGATCAGTCGGGTTAATTCCGATTTTGGGATCAAGTACATTAATGTCCCGTGCGGGTTCGGGTTGTTAGGTGTAATCGGAACGAGATAAGCCAAGACCGAATGCTGTATCGTTCCGTTCTGGTTCAGCATCTCGGTGGAGTGAATGACAGGAAACTTGACGGAATTCAGTTCCTCAACCAGTGTAGAGCCTTCCCAGTTCAGAAAATGATAACGTTCGTGAAACACGTCCAGACTTGTCATCCCGGCGGTGGAATAAATCCTCTCATCGCCATGGAAGTAAAGGAACATTTCCCCGATGATTGGGCTGGTCGCCTTGTAATTTTTGAGCGCATTGATCGCCTCTAAGCTGTAATACGGATCATGCACGCGATAACGGGCCAGTTGATCGTCATAAGCAACCCGCGAAGCGATATCGCTGAGCTGCTTAACATGGCTGTCCACGATCGTCTTGGCCTGCGTTAACTGGTTCAAATGGGATTGTTCAATTTCGGAGCGGAGATTGCGGACCGCGCTGTTATAGATGAAGACCGATAACAATGCAAGTGGAACCAGTAGCATGAACAAGTAAGACCAGGTGTATTTTTGAAAAAGCTTAGACTTAAAGTAATTCAGCTTCACGTTACGTCTGCCCCCTCGCCCGCTCTATTTTATTTTTTTATATAAAATGTAAAGGAGTTTGCCGGATAACGCAAGGGAGGAAAGTAGCGGAAGCGGGTGGTAAAAACATGTTATTTTTGCTTGCCAGCGCTTGTTCTCTGGCTTTATTCGGCTTAGATCGCGGCATGAACCGTAAAAAAATACACATTTCCTCCATTTGTTCAGGACAACTAAGTGTTAAGTTTATTTACATGAAAAGATATGAAAATCAATCAATTTGTTAAAATTGCCACGGCGTTTTGTTATCTCGAAGCAAAATGACATATTTACGAAGGCCTGGCGGCCCCATTACACTTCAGAAAAAAAGGAGGAGTCGCCGATGCAGAAAAGCGCACCAACCGCGATCGACACCAGGCCTATAACCCCAATCGCTACCAAAAGTAAACTTAGGACAAAAATCCTCCGGAATTGGCAATTGTACATTTTTATCGCACCTGCATTATTAAGTATTTTGATCTTTAGCTACGTGCCGATGTACGGGATTCAAATCGCTTTTAAAAACTTTATTCCCGTGAACGGAATTTTGGGCAGTCCATGGGTTGGCTTCGATCACTTTGTTCGTTTCTTTAATTCTTATTATTTCTGGGATCTGCTATGGAACACGCTGGGGATCAGCTTATACGGGCTGGCCGTAGGGTTCCCGCTCCCGATTATCCTGGCCTTGGCTTTCAACGAGGTGAAGGACGGCTTCTTTAAACGTACGGTTCAGACCGTAACCTATGCACCGCACTTTATTTCGATGGTCGTAATGGCGGGGATGATCATTACGTTCCTGACGCCTTCAACAGGGATGATCGTGAACTTGATTGAAGCGTTTGGCATCAAGGCTCCTGACTTCTTGTCCGATCCTCGCTGGTTCAAAACGGTGTATGTGCTGTCTGACGTATGGCAAGGAACCGGATGGGGCACGATCATTTATTTGGCCGCATTAACCGGGGTTGATCCGGGTCTTCATGAAGCGGCTATTTTGGATGGGGCCTCGCGTATGCAGCGGATTCGGTACATCAATATTCCGGCGATTCTGCCCACGATTACCATCCTGATGATTCTGAATATGGGCAGTCTGCTGGGCGTTGGGTTCGAGAAGATCCTGCTGCTGCAAAACCCGCTGAACATGGAATCCTCCGACGTCATCTCGACGTTCGTCTACCGGTCAGGCTTGCTGGATGCGCAGTACAGCTTCTCCACGGCGGTTGGCTTGTTCAACTCGGTTGTTAACGCGATATTGCTTGTCACCGTCAATCAGATCGTTCGGCGCGTCAGTGAAAACAGCCTATGGTAGAAGAAAGGAGTGGGGCATGTGGTATCGGCAATTAAGGAAACTCGGCGGGATCGCATTTTTCTAGCATGCAACTATGCGTTTTTGTTTCTGGCGCTGGTCATCGTCGCATATCCGATTATTTACATCATTAGCGCCTCTGTCAGTACCCCGAAATACGTCTCTTCCGGGGAAATGTGGTTATGGCCGATGGGCCTTACCTTCGAAGGGTATGAACGGGTGTTCCGGGATCCGCAAATCTGGACCGGCTACGGGAACACCATTCTCTATACCGTTGTAGGGACGCTGGTGAATCTGGCGGTGACAATCCCGGCCGCCTATGCGCTTAGCCGCAAAGACTTTGTTGGGCGGAACCTGTTTATGGGGATCTTTATGGTAACGATGTTCTTCAGCGGTGGTTTGGTCCCGACCTATTTGCTCATTAAGGATTTGGGCATGGTCAACACGATGTGGGCTTTGATCCTACCGGGGGCCACCTCCGTTTGGAATCTTATCGTTTGCCGGACGTTTTTTCAGTCCAACATCCCAAAGGAGCTCCAGGAGGCCGCAGAAATCGATGGCTGCAGCAACTTCCGGCTATTTTTCCAAATTGTGCTGCCCTTGTCGACTTCGATTATCGCGGTAATGGCTCTGTTCTTCGGGGTAGGTCACTGGAACAGCTACTTTTCAGCCATGATTTATCTGAATGACGATGCGAAATATCCGCTGCAGCTTGTGCTACGGCAAATTCTTGTCCTGCAGGAGATGTCGGCGCAAACCGGTTCGATCGACGCCGCTACCGCAACTGCCTTAAATAACCGGGCGGAAGTGGCCGCGCTGGTCAAATATGCGGTGATTATTGTAGCGACGCTGCCGGTCATTGTGGTGTATCCTTTCCTGCAACGTTATTTCGTGCAAGGTGTCATGATCGGTTCCGTTAAGGGATGATCTTGCCATACATTCAAAATATTCAAAAGGAGGATTCATTCATGCAGAAGCTGAAAAGACGGGGAGCATTAGCCTTAAGCTTGCTCCTGCTGGCCTCGTTGCTGGCAGCCTGCGGTTCGTCCGGCAATTCGGGCAACACGGCAAGTAATTCGGGAAATGGGGCGAATTCGGGAACGAACGCATCCAATTCCGAACAAGCTGGTGAAGTGAAGGGCGTTAAGAAAGAGGGATTCCCCATCGTCGATGAGCCGCTTACGCTGACGATGTTTGCGCCCGATGCCGGGATGGCTGATTGGAGCACGATGCCCGTAGTCCAAGAGATGGAGAAGCTGTCGGGGATCAAAGTGGAGTTCCAAACGGCTCCTATCGATAGCTTCAGTACGAAGAAAAACCTGGTGTTCGCCAGCGGTGACCTGCCAGATGCACTGTACGCAGCGGACATTACCCCTGCTGAGCAAGTCACCTATGGCAGCCAAGGGATTCTGATTCCTCTGGAGGATCTGATTGACAACTACGCTCCTAACTTGAAGAAGATCCTCGACGAGAACCCAGATATTCGTAAGAACATCACGACGACGGATGGGCATATTTATGCCCTGCCGTTCATCGATACCGCAGCGGTATGGTATCGCGGTCCGATGTGGTATAACGGCAAGTTCTTGAAGGCGTTAAACGCCGAAGAGCCAAAGACCACGGAAGAGCTCTACACCTATCTGAAACGGGTGAAGGAAGAGGATCCGAACGGGAACGGCAAAGCCGACGAAATCCCGCTCTCGTCCGTGAAGCTGGACGATCTGCGGATGTTCTTCTTCGGGTTCTGGGGGATGTATGACACGACCATCTATGCCGATAAGGACGGCAAAGTGCATTATGCGCCGCAAGAAGAAGGTTATAAAGGGTATTTGACCTTTATGAACCGCCTGTGGAAGGAAGAGTTGCTGGATCACGAGACGTTCTCGCAAACCGATGACCAGAAGAAGGCAAAAGGGAAAAATAACCAAATCGCCTTGTTCAGCGATTATCATCCCTATTTCACGCTCGGCGGGGAACCAAGTGATGAGCATCCGCTGATGACGCCGGTGGCGAGTGAAATTGCCGGTACGCCGGTTTACGGCAAGCATCCGGGCATGTCGGCCAACGGGACCTTCGCCATTACGAAGAGCAACCCGAATCCGGCAGCGACGATGCGTTGGATCGATTATCAATACAGCTATGAAGGTGCAACCTTGTGGACGCAAGGTCCGGAAGGACTGTTGTGGCAGTACAAGGACAAAGAGAACAAAGTGAAGGAATGGCTGCCGGTGCCGGATGGCAAAGACCGTGAGGAGTATCGCGGAACGATTACACCAAACTACGGTATTTTGACGCCGGGGGTCAACCTGAGCGAATTGACGAACGGCTTGAAGACAGAATTTGACGAATGGATTGAACAGCAAACCCAAGAGAAGCTGGCTCCGATCGGCAAACCGCCGTTCCCGAACGCCTTCCTGACGACCGATGAGCAATCCGAGGTGTCTGCGTTGCTGTCTGACCTGAATACGTATGTGACGCAAATGGAAGCGAAGTTCGTTACCGGCCAGGAATCGCTTGATAACTGGGATAAATATGTCAGCCAGCTGAAGAAAATGGGCAGCGATCGCATTGCCGAAGTATACCAAGCCGCTTATGACCGTTGGAATCAAGGCAGCTAAGGCAGCTAAGGTAGCTAATACGAACAAATAAATCTATCGGACCGAGATAAGGAGGCATCCATGAGCGAGAAGGAAATCGCGTATCAGGAGCCGTCGGCCGAGCCGCAGAAGGCGCCCTCCGAGGCGCCTTTTGCAGCTGAACCGGCAGTGGAGCAAGGCGTGCACAATTACAGCAGTGAACGGAACTGGGTGAAACCGGAAGATCCGTTCATCCTCGAGCGGCTGGAATGGTTCCAGGATCAGAAGCTGGGCCTGATGATGCACTGGGGGCCATACTCCCAGCTTGGCCTGGTGGAGTCCTGGGCGCTGAGCGATGAGGACGGGGACTGGTCCCGGAACGACATTGACTGGATCGATGACATGGAACAGTTTAAGCAGGAATATTTTGATTTGAATCGTACGTTTCATCCGATCCGCTTTCAGCCCGAATTATGGGCGAAAGCTGCAGCTGATGGCGGGTTCAAGTATTTAACGTTTACGACCAAGCATCATGACGGATTTTGTATGTGGGATACCCATACCACCAACTACCGGATCACCGGGCCGGATTGTCCGTTCCATATGCACCGTTATGCGGATATTTGTCGGGTGCTGTTCGATGCGTTCCGCGCCGAAGGATTGGCGATCTCCGCCTATTTCTCCAAAGCGGACTGGCATACGCCGTATTACTGGGCGCCGGGCATGGAACGGGGCCGCAGAATGTGGCGCGGACCTTCGTACGATCCGAAGCAGTACCCTTGGCTGTGGGAGCAGTTTGTTCAGTTTACCCATGCGCAAATCATGGAGCTGATGACGCGGTATGGCCGCATCGATATGCTGTGGCTGGACGCCGGGTGGGTGAATGCCCGCCGCGGTCAGGACATTCGTCTCGGCGAAGTGGTGGAGAAGGCGCGGCAAATCCAACCTTGGTTGTTGACCGCGGACCGGACGGTCGGCGGGCCGTACGAGAACCTGATCACCCCCGAGCAAACTGTGCCGGAGCGGCCGCTCACCGTCCCTTGGGAGAGCTGCATCACCATGGGGCATTCGTTCTCGTTCAGCTATAACGACAGCTATAAGTCCGTCCGCGAACTGGTGCATCTGCTCGTCGAAATCGTCGCCAAAGGCGGCAATCTTGCGTTAAACGTCGGGCCGCAGCCGGACGGGAGGCTGCCCAAGCCGGCGTTGGAGCGGATGAAAGGGTTAGGCGAGTGGCTGAAGGTGTACGGGGAAGCGATCTACGGGACACGGATCTGCGAGCCGTATGCTTCCGGGAACATTTACTTCACCCGCAAGGGAGAGACAAGATACGCCTTGATGCTGGTGCAAGAGGACACCGAGGCAATTCCGGAGGAAGTGCTTCTGCCGCTATCCGCTTCCGGCATCATCCGGATCGACCTGGTCGGCGGCGCCGAAGCCTTGGACTTCCGACCGTCTTCCGAAGGCGGGGTGGCGGTGCGCCTGCCCGACGCCGCGCGGCAAGGGGAGACGCCGATCGCGATCGTGCTGCGCATCCGCTAGGCAGTCTTTACTTAAGTCAGGAAGGGAGAGAGAACAACGGTGAATTACAGCGAGGTGCCTGAACCTTCAATCGAATATGCGCCCAAAACCTATGTCTGCAAGCGGGCCGCCGGGCCGCTTGTCCTGGACGGGCGGATCGACAAGCCGTTCTGGGATGCCGCGGCATGGACCGACGACTTCGTGGATATCGAAGGCGATGTGCGGCCCAAGCCAAGCAAACGGACGCGGGCGAAAATGCTGTGGGATGATGAATACTTCTACGTGGCGGCCGAAATGGAGGAGGACGAAATTTGGGCGACGCTGACGGAGCGGGATTCGGTGATTTTCCATGACAACGACTTTGAAATCTTTATCGATCCAGATGGCGACAGCCACCTATATTATGAATTTGAAATCAACGCGCTGAATACGGTATGGGATTTGCTGTTAGTCAAGCCATACCGGGACGGCGGACCGCCGGTGAATGGCTGGGATATTAATGGGTTGCGCACGGCGGTAGATATCGATGGGAAGTTAAACGATCCGACTGCAAAAAATCGACGGTGGAGCGTGGAGGTGGCCCTCCCGTGGGCCGCGCTGCGCGAATGCGCGCCGGAGGGGCGTCCGCCGCTGCCGGGCGAGTTCTGGCGGGTGAATTTTTCCCGGGTAGAATGGCGTGTGGAGGTGCAAGACGGCCGCTACGTCAAGCAAATCAATCCTGAGACCGGGAAGCCTTATCCCGAGGACAACTGGGTATGGTCCCCGCAAGGAGTCATCAACATGCATTATCCCGAGCTGTGGGGTTATGTAGTCTTTGCGGACGAGGGAGCCGATACGGGCGGCGGATCCGCCGGTTTCCCGCTGCCGCAGGACGAATATATCAAATGGGAGCTGCGCCGACTGTATTATCGCCAGCGGAACTATTATGCCCGTCATGGCCGATTTACGGCGGAGCTTACGGAGCTCGTCAGCGCGGAAGAAAGGGATTCGCTACGCATTCATCCGACGGTCGAGGCCGCGAGAAGAAGATTTGAGATTTCCGCGCCAGCTTCGGACGGCAAGGGAATCTATTATATCCGGGAAGACGGAAAACTGTGGAAGGAGTGAGCGTTGATGAGCGTGGAGACGCCGGTGTTTTCGTTAAGTGAACAGGAGCTGGAGCAGATTGAACGCAAGTTTGCGGACATCCGAAAGCTGGCACAGGGCCGGGAGAAGGAATTGTTTGACGTTTTTGACGGCCCTTTAACTGCCGAAGAGGCGTGGGCTTTAAAATTTCTATATGTGCATATGCCGCTAAATGATCTGGCCGATTATGACGGCACGTTTTTCTTGACCCATGTTCGTCAGGCGCTTGCCATCCGTAAGCAGGTACCTTGGGGCGCCCGGGTGCCGGACTACCTGTTCTTGCATTTTGTGCTGCCGGCCAGGGTGAACACCGAGAACCTCGAGGATTTCCGTGAGGTCATTTATGCGGAGTTGGGGCCGCGGACGGCGGGCTTATCGATGGCGGAGGCGATCCTCGAGGCGAATTACTGGTGCCATGAAAAAGCCACCTACATCGGCAGCGACTTGCGCACGCTGTCGCCGATCGGTATGATTCGCAACGCGCGCGGGCGCTGCGGCGAGGAGTCCACGCTGGCGGTTGCGGCGCTGCGCAGCATCGGCATTCCGGCGCGGCAGTGCTACACGCCGCGTTGGGCGCACTGCGACGATAATCACGCTTGGGTCGAGGCTTGGGCTGACGGCAAGTGGCATTATATCGGCGCTTGCGAACCGGAGGCCCGCCTAGACCAGGGGTGGTTCAGCGGTCCGGCACGACGGGCAATGCTGGTGCATACCCGCGTCCCGGCGACCTATTCCGGGCCGGAGGAGATTACCGTCAAGGGCGGCCCGTATGCGGAGCTGAACCTGCTGGCGAATTACGCGCCGACCCGGACGATCGCCGTGGAGGTGCGTGAGGCGGACGGCACGCCGGCGGCTGGGGCAAAGGTGCAGTTCCAGCTGTACAACTATGCCGAGCTCTTCCCGCTGGCCGAGCTGATCACGGATGAGCGGGGCGAAGTCCGGTTCACGACCGGTTACGGCGATCTGATCGTTCGGGCCGTGCGGAACGGGGCTTGGGGGCAGCGGAAGATCCGCATCGCCGATGGCGACCGGTTCGAGATCGTGCTAAGCGGAGCGGTGGCGGAGCAGCCGGCTGGAAGCGAGGACTTCGAGATGGTGCCTCCGCCGGAGCTGGAGGGTCCGGAATCTGAGCCGCTCCCTGCGGAGCAGTTACAGCGGCATGAAGAACGGGTGGCCGAAGGGGCTGCATTGCGCCGTGCTTACGAGGAGACGTTCTTAACGGAGGAGGATGCCAAGCAACTTGCTGCCCAGCTTGGGCTGCCGGCAGACCGGGTATGGAAAGTGCTTGAGCCTGCCCGCGGCAACAGCCGGGAAATCGCCGCTTTCCTGGAGGAGCGCGTCCCGGAACATGGCGAATGGCCGCTGCTTCTGCTCGAAAGCTTGCGGGAGAAAGATTTGACCGATACGATGCGCGAGACGCTGGACGACCACTTGACCGGATCGTTGCCATGGAAGGATTCGTACAACCGGGAGCTGTTCGTGACGTACGTGATGTGCCCGCGTGTGTGGTTTGAGATGATCACCCCTTACCGGAAGGCGCTTCAGAATCAATTTACCGAAGCGGAGATCAAATCTTATCAAGCCGATCCTTCCCGGATTGCTGAGTTCCTGAATGAAGGCTGGAAAGTGCATGAGGGACCGGGGAACCTGCGCGGCAAAGCAGGACCCCTGGGCACATTCCAGCTGCGGATTGCGGACCAAGGTGCGCTGGACATTCTGTTCGTCGCGTTATGCCGGAGTCTCGGCATTCCGGCAAGGCTGCATCCAAGCGAGCTGAAGCCGCAGTATTATGCGGCTGGTACTTGGGTGGATGCGGCAATCGGAAGCGTACGAGAAGGACAGGCGGAAGCCGAGGGCCGCGCCGGCCAATTGCTGCTTCGACGCGAAGCGAATGGCGGAACCGACGCACCAAACGCCTCTTATATGGAGAACTTCACCATCGCCCGGCTGGAAAATGGGTTCTATAAAACGCTGCTGTACCCGCACGGCAAAACCGATGTGTACGATACGGCGTTTGATGTTGAGCCGGGGGATTACCGGATCACATCGGGCGTACGGCTGAAGGACGGTACCGTGCTGGGACGGTTCACGTACTTCCGGGTGGTGGAGCAAGAGCAGACCGAGGTTACGCTGACCTTTCCAGCTCCATCACGGCATATCCCGGTGTACGGGACACCTGATCCCAAAACGCCGCTATGGCAAGCAGACGGGACGGAGACAACGCTGGGGGCGTTATGCCAAGGGCCACGCGGCGCGATGATCGCTTGGCTGGTGCCGGAACGGGAGCCGTCGAAGCATCTGCTGCGTGAAACAGGAGAGCTCGCGGAAACGTTTGACGTCTTGGGGATCCCGGTTATTTTTGTCCTTGGGCGTGAAGAGGACTCACCGGCTCCCGTCGTCCCTGAAGCCGCTGCCCGCTTGCCGAAGGGCGCGGTATTCGCCGGCGATCCGGGTCACATTGCGCTACGCCGGTTCACGGACGCCGGCATCCAGTTAGGGAGCGGAGGGTTCCCGCACCTATTTGTCCTGGACCATGAAGGGAACGTCCGTTACGTGCAATCGGGTTATAAGCCGGGAAGCGGCAAGGAAGCACTCCAGATTTTAAGCGATTTGTAGCTGTGTACGACGACAACTCAGGTTTGCGCGAGTAGCCGCGCAAACAAAGGGAGGAGCACCAAATGAGCCGGAACTATGTGGTGGCGGGATACGTTAGCGACCGCCACCTCCCTGAACTGACGAAGGAAGAGCTGAAGAAGCTGACCCATATCAATATCGCCTTTGGCCATGTGCGAGAGGACCGGATTCAAACGGGACATTTGCAAAACTTGGGCCTGCTGCCCGAACTCAAACGGGAGAATCCTGACTTGACGGTCCTGCTGTCCGTAGGCGGCTGGAGCGCCGGCGGCTTCTCGGAGGCCGCTTCAACGGAAGCCGGGCGGCAGGCAATGGCCGAGTCGGCGGTCCGCGCCGTCACGGAATATGCACTTGACGGGGTCGACCTGGATTGGGAGTATCCCTGCTATGCCGAGGCGGGGATTGCTGCCAGCCCGGACGACAAGGCGAATTTCACGCTGCTGCTGCGGACGATGAGAGAGGCGCTGGATCGGCAAGGCGAACGGGATGGCCGCCATTATGGGCTGACGATCGCCGCTGGGGCGGACCAATATTACATTGACGGTACGGAGATGGCTGAGGTCCAGCGTTACCTTGATTTCGTCCAGCTGATGACGTACGACATGCGCGGCGGCTTCCAGACGTTGACCGGGCATCACACCAACCTGTACACAGGAACCGGGGACCTGTTCCGCATTAGCGTTGACGCCTCGGTGAACCTGTATATTCAGGCCGGGGTGCCCAAGGAGAAAATCGTCATCGGCGCAGCGTTTTATTCACGCATGTGGAAGGACGTACCAAACGTGAATCGCGGGCTGTATCAAATGTCTCCCGGCCCGGGTGGGTACGGCCCGGACTTTACTGCATTAGCCGCCGAGTATATCGACCGCAACGGATTTGTCCGTTACTGGGATGAGGAGGCGAAAGCGCCGTATCTGTTTGACGGCCAAACGTTTATCTCCTATGACGATGAAGCATCGATCCGCTGTAAATGCGATTACGTCAAGGCGCAAGAACTGGCCGGGGTGATGTTCTGGGAGTATGGCTGCGATCGGACGCACCGGCTGCTTGATGCACTGTACCAAGGGTTAAAATCACCGTAAGGAACAATCTTAAACTTTCCTAGCCTGCAAAAAGCCTCATGCTTCGCCAACCTTGAACCAAAGGGATAGCGAGCAGCATGGGGCTTTTTGTTATGACATCAATCGTTCTAACTTTGCCGGGCCCGTCATAGATATAAATAGGGGTGTTTTTACCCGCATCTGCGGTACAACCTTAGGCCTGAGGATTTTCACAGTTTCCTAGATTCTTTGCTGCCGGAGGCTCCTGAGGTCTGCCGATCTTCGCCCAGAATATCATCCAGCCGCTGCACTTCTTCGGAGAGAGCCTGCAAGGAAGCCTCGATGTTGCCCAATTTATCGCCAACGGTTTGCAGCACATATTTGATCAGGATGAAGCAAAGTGTGACGGGAAAGCCAACATTAGCAACCAACGACACAATATCTGCAACCTGCATCATGGGTACCTCCTTGAACTTTTTTCGGGCCCTTCACTATATGGGGAAAAAAAGTTTGTCATGGCACAACCAAAATATAGAAAAAATGTTATAATCATTACTACTTATATAATTATGGTTGTATAACCCCCTTAAAAATTTCCCTATACATAGAAGATGAAAATGAAAGGGGGAGGTAGTTTTGAAGGAACAACATACCGTGTACGAGCAATATCGGAAAGAAGTTTATCGTATTGCATGGAGGGTTCAATACAGAGCGAGAGTCGTCAGAAAACGGGAATGTTCATTCAATGGAGTCGAGCCGGCCGTAACCTGCTTCACCTCATCTTCTGATAATAAAATTGTTGTAAGACAGCTGATCAATGCGCTTCCTTCTACGACGGGAAAAACGATCATCTCCAAAATCTATCTACAGGACAAAACGGAGGGGGAAGTCGCCCGCGAGTTGAATATGAGTCAGCAAGGGGTGAACAAATGGAAACGAAAGATGATCAAAGAGTTTTCCCGGATGATGAAGAGTTCCTGAGTTTGCTTCAGAAAGCAAGGGATAACGATCCCGATGCGACGTTAAAGTTAATCGAGCTGTTTAAAGGCGATATTGTGCATATAAGCAAGTATATTCATATGTCCGAAGAGGACGCCGTTTCCGACATCATTCTCGAGTTTCTGGAGATGATTAAGAGGCGGGAGGAGAAGTAATTGACATGCAAAAAAAGTCGGTCAGGAAGTTCATTCCTGATCGACTTTTTTAAATTTTTTGATGAATCCGGTTGTAAATGCGGTTTTTGATTTTCCCTTATAGATGAGTGCGGTAAAGGGGCTTTATCAGATAAAAGCGTTGGGAGAAGGAAGCGTTAAACGGATAGAGTCTCGGTCTCATGGAAAAGCTCCTGGAACGCTCGCCACGCGTAATCCCGATCTGTCAGCTTGTTTTGCACCGCAGCTTGCCAAACGGCATGGTCGGTGGTTAAAGACGAAAACTGATCTACGCCGTACCAGTCTAGCAGTTCTTCACGCGTTACACGGTAGGCCGCCGAACCTTCGTTAAAAATCACGGCCTCCAGGTTATCGATATAAGCAAAAGCGGCCGTGGCGCTGTATAAATACGCTCGATCGCGATCGACATCCGCCATCGGCACCGAAGAATCCAGATTCACTTGCACGGTGAACACGTCCGGATCAAGGGCAAAAGAACGAATCGGTCCCAGGGGGAGCGAAAGGAAGAGGCCCGAAACTTTAGAAGCATTGCCCATGTAAGGTGTCGCAAAAGAGGCCGTACGGGTGATGTCATGGGTCAGCGGATTGTTTTGCGCTTCGTTGTAGAGCGCCCCCTGCTTATCCTGGCGCGGTAGCGCCACGCCTTCCACCACGCCCAAGCAGACGAATCCGGCAAGGAGCAGGGCGAAAATTCCGATGTTCCAACGTTTGAAGGTTTGTCTCGTCGTCATGCTTCCCAATCACCTACTTCATGTTTTGTCAGCAACGAAGCGCTCAGCTGGAACGCCAGCGGAATCCCAATCGTGAGAAACGGCTTGGCGTATTGGATGCCCAGTAGCGCAAACTGATAAGGACCGCCGATCTTCACTTGATAGCCAAACCAGATATTGCTCCCGAACCGGAGGGCCGTAATCGCGAGCAGGGTGACAAGAATGAACAACCCCCACAGCAGCCACACGATCCGGCTTCGCCGCCGGGCCGCCGCGATATGTCGCGGAGCCGTTACTTCAAGCGCTTGGCCGCGCCACGTTAAATGCAGCACGAGATAAAAGAGGCCAAGAACCAGGACGAAGCCCAGAAGGAAGAAACTTAACGGCGTGCGTTCGATCAAACGTAATGGAATAGTGAAGATCCACAGAATGATGGCTAAAAACAGCATCTTTTGCATCCATTCCAAACGATAGCGGTTTACATAGATCAGTGGGTGTTCGTCGATCAGCCCGTCGATGCGGGTGAGGCTGGATGTTGCCGTTCGGACGGCTTGTTCGTAATCCATTCCGCCAGCCATGAGATCGGCGACTTTGGCTTCCAGATTACCGATGATTTCCTCTTTCATCTCACGGTTTCGTCCGGTTGCCGGGTAGCCGGCAAATAAACGATCCACGTGGTTTTGCAACGAATTCATGATGGGGATCCCTCCTGTTTCTCGATCAGAACGTCGATGATCTCGCGGGAAAATTTCCATGCCGCCAAATTGGCTTTGTAAACCTCGGCTCCCGCAGGGGTGACATGGTAATATTTGCGCCGCCCGCCCAAACTGCGATCTTCCCCCCAATAGGATTCGATCAGCTTCTGGGCCTCCAATCGCTTTAAGCTGGTGTAGAGCGACGGCTCTTTCAATTCGTAACGTCCTTGGCTAATGGAGGAGATGGATTTCATGATCTCATACCCGTAGTTATCTCCCTCCTCCAGCAGCACCCGAAGAATAATCGTATCGATGTGGCCGCGGATCAAATCCCGGCTGATGGCGCTGTCGTTCACTTTGTTCACCTCTTTTGAAACAATGTAATACATATTACTATGTGTGTCAATGTAGTTGATGCTTGGTTACTTTGTCACTAGATCGCTAAGTCAGTAAGTTACTAGATCACTAGATCCTATGGTCGCTTGTTATTGGCCGAAGAAGAAGTCTCATCGATTAGTTGTTGCGGCCCCCCCTGGGAACTTGTTGTAAAATAGATAGACTGAAGAAGAGGAGGGGAGTCTTATGGATGGTAACCATCAACCTGCTTCTATGCCGCTCCATCATGCGATTCATCCGGGGGAACGGATGACCTTCGGCTCGTACCCCCATTCAGCCGATGGGACGGTACAGCCGATCGTATGGCGGGTTCTCCAAAATTCAGGCAACGAGTTGTTTCTGTTGAGTGAAGAGATTTTGGACTGCAAGCTTTTATCACGGGAAAAGCGCGGATGTTTCGTGGCGGGATGCCGTAGACATCATCTGGCGCGACTGCGATTTGCGACAGTGGTTAAACGAGGAGTTTTTCGCTGCTGCCTTTAGCCCGGAAGAGCAAGCGTTGATCGAGCCGGCTTATTGCACAGATAACGGGGAAGGCTGCCCCGATACGGAGGACAACGTGTTTCTGCTGAGTGTAGCGGAGGTGAAGGCATTCACCGCAAGCCTTGGCAAGGACTGGATGACCGCCGTAGGGACGGATTATGCGAAATTGAAGAAGCCCGACGGCTGCAGCCTTTATGTCTATGACAAGGGCGAGGAAGTCAATTATGTGCTGCGAAACGGTCAGAAGCTGGGCTGTTCCTGGTGGTGGCTGCGCACGCAGGGCAATTTACCTTCGCGCGCCCATTTTATCGGTACGGGATGCAGCATCCGCAGCTATGCCAACGTCAGTCTGGCAAGGGATGGCGTGCGGCCAGCAATTAAGTTGAGTTATGTTTAATGAATGGATTTAACGGAACGTACAGCCCTTATTTCGCATGGAAGCAGCTGGTCGGAACTTTTAACGGAATCAGATGACGTTATTTGGCTCGAATAGGCTAGAGCGAGGTTGATTTACGTCCAATAACGGCCTTACGTTCCGTTAGAACGGGAAATCTCGCGGGAAATGGACTTTAGCGTCATTTGGTTCCGTTAGAGCAAGAACGAGGTATATCGTCTCGCCCCCAGTCAGTCCGTTTACGCTGCATTTGAACTTCTTAGGCAGGGAAATGCCAATGGGGGAGTGCTTACGAGTAGCCGGACTCAAAGGGATAAAGGTGAGAAAGGGGGCGGACGGGCTAGGGTCACCCCTAGGATTGTAAGCGCTTCAAAAAAATCTTGTCATCGAAAAAATCCCTTGTTATAATCGCATTGAAAAGCTTTTCAAATCGAGGATACAAACGATGAACAAAAACAAAAGCAAACCAACGATCCGTGATGTTGCTAAAAAGGCGGGGGTCTCCATCAGTACGGTCTCGCGCGTCATGAACGCGCCGGGTACGGTGGTGGAGAGCAAGCGAAAGCGCGTGCTGGAGGCGATTCAGGAACTGAACTACCAGCCGAACGCGTTCGCCCGCGGACTGATTTACAAGAAGTCTTTTACCTTAGGATTGTTGATTCCCGATATTGAGAACATGTATTACGCGGGAATGATCCGGGGAATGCAGGATGCCTGCAACAAGCTGGGGTACAGCCTGATGATCTGCAACACGGACCGTGATAAGGAGCGGATGTTGTCGTATATCGATACGTTTCATGAGAAGCAGGTGGACGGGATCGTATTTGCGAGCGACAAAATGTTTCCGGAGTATTACGAGAAACTGATTGGTTGCCGCATCCCCTGTGTCATGGTGTCGTCCCATTCGGACGACTACGATATTCCGTGCGTCGAAGTCGACGACGAGGCGGCAGCTTATGACGCAGCCGTTTACCTGATCGAGCTTGGTCATCGCCAAATCGGTATGATTGGCTTCAATCACGACAATTCCATTTCAGGCCCGCCGCGATTCGCCGGGTTTGTTCGGGCCATGAAGGAATACGGACTGACATCGAATATCGAAAACGTGAAATTTGCCAGTCACTATTTTGAGCATGCGTATCAGGCGGCACATGAGCTGTTTACCGAGCATCCTGATTTGACCGCGGTGTTTTGCGTTGCCGACGAATTTGCCATGGGGACGATTTCGTATCTTCGGGATCGGCACATTCTTGTCCCGGGGCAGGTGTCCGTCATCGGCTTTGACAACCACCGCATGGCCAGCATGTATATTCCTAAGCTGACCACGATATCCCAACCCATCTATGATCTAGGCCACCGTGCTGCAGAGAAGCTGCATGAGCTGCTGACGACCGGGAGCGTGGCGGTGCCCAGAGAGATCCTCCAACACAAGCTGGTCGTAAGGGAATCCTCACGGGAAAGAACCATGGTGTAGCCAAGTAATAACACACACAACGCAATACAACATACACAATGTAACACACATCGTAACACAACACACGCAATGTAACACAACTCACACATTCCAACACTCACCACGAACCATTTGAATCGTATTCTGAAAAGCTTTTCAAAAAAGCGGAACATTCCGGCTGGGTAGGTCATACACTTATACCGAATTGAAAACGGATACAGGCCTATATTTATCGTCGCCTGCTGCTGAAAAGCTTGATTAAGGAGGTGATTCGCCGGAATCGAATAAAGGTCGTCTGACCTACAGATGGTTGTTCCTAAATCATATCGAAGGGGATGTAGGGTCAATGAAAAAAAGATCAAAATGGACTTCCTTATTGCTCGTTAGCGGGTTATCGTTCACACTTCTCCTCAGCGCCTGCGGCGGAGGGAACAATGCGGCAAATAATGAACCGGCGGCTCCGGCTAATACGGGAACCACGGAACAGAACACAAATGATACCGCCGCAACCAATGACACTTCCACCGGCTCTCCGCTGGAGTTGGCGTTGAAAGGTGAATATAAAGGGACGAAAGTTACGATGTTTGGTCCGTTCGTAGATGCTGACCAAGTGAAATTCGAAACCAGCATCAAAGAGTTCGAGGAGAAAACAGGCATCGACATTCAATACGAGGGCTCCAAAGAGTTCGAAGCGACCATTAACGTCCGTGTAGACGGCGGCAACGCCCCCGACATCGCGGACTTCCCGCAACCGGGTCTGCTGGCTGCCGTTGCCAAGACCGGTAAGGTCATCGATCTGACCAACATACTCGACCAGGAGAAGCTGAAGGCGAACTACAACCAAAGCTGGCTTGACATGGCGACGATGGAAGATAAGGACGGCAATAAAATCATGGCGGGCATTTGGAACCGCAGTAACGTAAAGAGCTTGGTATGGTATCCGAAGAAGCAATTTGAGGAAGCGGGTTATACCATTCCGCAAACTTGGGATGAGCTGATGGCGCTGACGGAGCAAATCGCCAAGGACGGCGACACGGCTTGGGGGATCGGTATCGAAAGCGGCGCGGCAACAGGCTGGCCGGCTACCGACTGGGTAGAAGACATCATGCTCCGCACGACCTCGCCGGAAAACTATGATAAATGGGTTAGCGGTGAACTGCCGTTCACTTCCCCTGAAGTGAAGCATGCTGTTGAAGTAATGTCGGAAATCTGGATGAATCCGGATTACGTGTATGGCGGAACGAAATCGATCGTAACGACAGCATTTGGGGATTCGGCGTTGCCGATGTTCGACAACCCGCCGAAGATTTGGCTGCATCGTCAAGCGAACTTTATCACCAGCTTCTTCCCGGAAACCGCGAAGATCGACGAAGACTACGACTGGTTCTATCTGCCGCCGATCGACGAGCAATATGGGAAACCGGTGCTGGTAGCCGGCGATATCTATGCCATGTTCAACGATCGTCCTGAAGTTCGTGCGGTTATGGAATTCTTTACGACAGGCGAATCGATCAAATCGTGGGTACAATCCGGCGGCGTGATCGCTCCGATGAACGATGCTTCGCTTGACTGGTATACTTCCGAGGCCGATCGTCGTATGGCTCAGCTCGTGCAGGATGCGACCACGCTGCGGTTTGACGGCTCTGACCTGATGCCGGGTAAAGTAGGTGCCGGTACCTTCTGGAAAGGCATGACCGACTACGTGAGCGGTACGTCCACACTGGATGAAGCGTTGGCGCAAATTCAGGAAGGCTGGAATAACTAAGCCCGATTCTGGATCTGCGGCATAAACGATAACTAAAGCACCGCGGAGGGGCGCGCGAGCCGAAACGTGGGTTCCGGCACACACGCCCCTTCCTTTTTCATCAATCCAACCGGTTCAGGAAGTAACGCTCACAAAACATTTAGGAGGGGTCATGATGAGTTCAGAGGCCAAGCGAATCGTCAGCCTGAGGGCCGTGTTCTTCACCCTGATCGTCCTGGTCGCAAATGCCGCCGGACACGGCCTGATCTTCCGCTTTTTCCGCGACTCGACGCTGAATCCGCTGCTGACTGCGATCTTCGCCGTTTTATGGGGCGTACTCGGCGTGTACTTACTTTTCTATACCTTTAACTGGGCGGTGGAGCAGTATCCGGAGCAGGTGCGGCGGAAGGTGTTGCCGTATATTTTCATCGGTCCGGCCGTGATTTTGCTGGGATGGCTGCTGGTGCTGCCTGCCGTACGGACGTTGTACTTGAGCTTCTTTAACGCCTCGTCGGAGAAATTCGTTGGGCTCGCCAACTATGCGGCGATCTTCACCGATAAGCTGATGGGAACGGCGCTGCGCAACAACCTGCTGTGGGTGTTCCTAGGCACGCTTGCTTGCGTCACGCTTGGGCTGCTGATTGCCATCCTCGCCGACCGCAGCAGCTACGAGAAAATCGCCAAGTCGATTATCTTTATGCCGATGGCGATCTCGTTTGTGGCGGCGGGCGTCATCTGGAAGTTTGTTTATTATTATCAGCCCGGCGACCAGCAAATCGGTCTGTTTAATGCCATCGTCACCGCTCTAGGCGGTGAAGCGCAAGCCTGGACCAGCATGCTGCAGCCGTGGAACAACCTGTTTCTGATCTTAATTCTGATCTGGATGCAAACCGGGTTCGCCATGGTCATTTTCTCCGCGGCGATCAAAGGGGTTCCAGAGGATATTTTGGAAGCGGCACGTGTGGACGGGGCCGGTGAGATCAAAATCTTCTTCCGCATTATCATCCCGTATATCTCGGTGACAATCCTGACGGTGACGACGACGATCATTGTGTTTACGCTCAAAATTTTCGACGTGGTCATGGTCATGACTGGCGGACAATACGGGACGGAAGTGGTGGCCACGCAGTTCTATCGGCAATTCTTCATGTACCGTAATTTCGGGTACGGGTCCACGCTGGCGATCGTCTTGCTGATTGCCGTAACGCCGGTCATCTTCTTTAATCTGCGGCAGATCCGCAAGCAGGGGGGATTCTAATGGCGGGCACGAAATTGCATAAACGCAAACGCGGCAAAACGGTAGTTAACCTCGTTCTCGGTCTCATCTGCTTATTGTGGCTCATCCCGACACTGGGGCTGCTGATCTCTTCTTTCCGGCCGGCGGCAGACATTTTGCAAACCGGTTGGTGGAACGTGTTCCCGCACCGGGAATGGACGAATGCGGAAACGATTCAGCTCTCCAAGGATATCGACTTGCGCGAACCGATTGAAGTGAACGGAGAAACCTACAGTGACGACGAGCTGAAAGCCGGGGTAGTAAAAGACGGACAGCGGCTGATCTGGGAAAATCGCCGGGCCCGCACGATCCACGTCCAGGAGCAGGGCTGGGAGTTCAAGCCGGCGCTGACGCTGGAGAATTATAAGAACGTGCTGTCCGGTAAGGAATATAAGCTGAAGCTCGCCGATGGCAGCGAATCGATTCAGAAAGGGACCGGGTTGTCCCAGGCGTTCTGGAACACGCTAACGATCGCCGTTCCGGCAACGGTGATTCCGGTGCTGATCGCTTCGTTTGCCGCTTATGCCTTCGCCTGGCTGCGGTTCCCTGGCCGCAAAACGCTGTTTGTGGTGATCATCGCGATGCTGGTCATTCCGCTACAGGTTGCGCTCATCCCGGTGTTGAAGGACTATACGGCGCTGGGTCTGAACGGCAGCTATCTGGGGATCTGGTTGGCGCATACGGCCTTTGGTTTGCCGCTCGTCACGTACTTTATGTATAACTTCATCAGCCAGCTGCCCAAGGATTTGTTTGAGTCGGCCTTTATCGATGGGGCGAGCCATTTTACGATTTTCTCCCGGCTGATCCTGCCGTTGTCGGTGCCGGCGCTCGCTTCGATCAGTATCTTCCAGTTCCTGTGGGTCTGGAACGATTACCTGGTATCGCTGATCTTCATCGGCAACCAGCCAAGCGTACAGGTGATGTCGATGAAAATCGCCGATCTCGTGGGTTCGAGAGGCAACGACTGGCATTTGCTGACGTCCGCCGCGTTTATTTCGATGCTGATGCCGCTCGCGATCTTCTTCCTCCTGCAGAAGTACTTTGTTAGAGGGCTGATGGGAGGCTCGGTGAAAGGATGAACGAGCAGCCTTATGAGCATTCGGCGGACCTGTCGCTGAGCAAATTCATTAGCGTTCATACGACCCGGGATACCCGGGAGGAAGAGCTGCGGATGCGAAGCGAAGAAGTGCTGCGCTTGGCCGAGAGCCGCGGCTTTGACGGGCTGGCTGAGGAGCAGCACGCTTACCTGGACGCGTTCTGGAGCCGCGCCGACGTGGAAATTGCCAGCGATCCCGCGCTCCAGCAGGGGCTGCGGTTTAATGCGTTTGGCCTGCTGCAGTCGGCTGGACGCGACGGCATGACCAGCATGGCCGCGAAGGGGCTCATCGGCGAAGGGTACGAAGGGCATTATTTCTGGGATACCGAAAAGTACGTGCTGCCCTTCTTTACCTTTACGACGCCGGAGATCGGCCGAGCCTTGCTGGAGTTCCGCTACCGCACGCTGGAGCAAGCGCGGCAGCGGGCGAAGAGAACTCCGCCTATTTCCCGGCGGGCACCTGGTCAGCTAACGTAGCGTCAACTCTACCGATTGGATTCGCCATTTTTATCTATAAAGCCGCTGGCGTGTGGAACGCCGTGAACAAAAGCGACCCCTTTGCATAAAACAAAGGTGGCCGCTTTTATTTTGTGAGGAAGAAGGGAGGAAAAAAGAACTTAAGGTGTTTTGTACCCTTACGCGGCTGCAACTGCGGCGTTATGATAGGGAAGGATCAAGCAGGAAGTGTTTATCCAATTATGGAGATCTTTAACTAATGACGAAAAGGAGGTGGAGCACGATGTATCTGAACGACTTGGACGTTGCCAAACAGTATATTCGGGATCTTCGCCAGGAGCTGGACCGGTGTTTGCTGGCTGAGCAAATCCGGCGCAGGGAGCGGGAGAAGTCAAAGCGTGAGCGGTCTAAAGTACCCATAGGCTTCAACTCGGTACTGGTTACCATCCTCACCAGGATGAGAAAACGGCTGTAACCTCGGCCATCCCCTCTGGTATGTTCCCCGATACAAGAAAGACCGCCCCTCGTAAGGAACGGTCCTTCGCTTCGCAACGATTTTCCATTTTCCGTTTGTTTATGTCGTAAGTTCCCGGTTCTCAGTATCTAGTGTTTATCTGGATTTCCGCGTCCGAGAGGATTGATACAACTCATCGATGAGCCGCAGCGTTTTGAGGCCTTCTTCGCCGTCAATCGCAAAGCGAGTTCCTGTTCGGACGCGGTCATAAAAGTCGGCGATTAACAACTGATGGCTGGAGCCCCAGTAGGATTTGCCGATGATTTGTCCTGCGTCGTTAAGGTTCGCCGGCGGTTCGCAGACCAGGCTTTCCCGACCGTCCCGGGTCAAATACAGGCAATCGTCCCGCTGACGCAGCGTGCCGCCTTCAAACACCAGTTCCAGTTCAACTGGGGTGTTGGTGAGGTACGCATTGGTGGCGTAAAACAACCCGTGAACGCCGTCCGCAAACCGGAGGCTGGCATGCGCCGTATCCTCCACCTCGATCACGTCGCCAAGGGCGTCGGCAGTGACGCTCCCCTGGACGGAGAGGACTTCGCCGCCGAACCATTGGAGCAGGTCAAGCGTATGGATCGCTTGATTGATCAGCACGCCGCCGCCTTCCGTCGACCAGCGGCCCCGCCATGGGCTGTCGGTATAATAAGCTTCGTCCCGGTGCCAGGTGACGATGCCTTTCAGGCAGATGAGCCGGCCCAGCGTTTTCGATTCCAGGAATTCGCGGATTTTTCGGGATGAGTCGTTATACCGATTCTGAAAAACAACCCCCAGCTGTGCCTCGCTGCGCCGAGCTTCTGCCACCAGGTTCTCCGCCGCTTTGAGGTCATGTGCGAGCGGTTTTTCCGTCAGCACATGTTTGCCGGCACGGAGCAGCTGCGTCGCCATCTCCGCATGCAGGTGATGGGGCGTACAGAGGTGGACGACTTGAATATCGTCACGATCCAGCAAGGTCAGGTAATCGCTGGCCGCTTCGCAGGAATACGCCGCTGCGGCCTGCTCTGCCTTGGCGGCATCGCTGTCGACGACCACTTTCAGCTTCACGCCGTCCAGTTGCTGCACAGCCCCGGCATGCAGCGGAAAAATCGCTCCGCAGCCGATAATCGCCGCGCCGATCGGTTCTTGCATCGTCATCGTAAGGTCCCTTCCTGTCCTAGTAAGTTGGGGTGACGCGAAGTGCCTGCTGCTGAGCTTTTAGACACAGCTCTGCGGCTTTGAAGGCGTGCTCCTGGGTCATGGCGTTTTCCGTGCGGTTCAGGCAATCCAGAATCAGCTCGCCAAAGAACGGATAGCCCACCTGCCCGCGTACGGCAAAATGCTGCTCCCCGTCCTGATTCACCAGGTAGACATGGTCGCCCTCCGCATCCCGGGCGAGGTCGACGTATTTGCGCAGCTCAATATACCCTTCGGTGCCCAAAATGAACGTCCGTCCGTCTCCCCAGGTGCTGAGTCCGTCCGGCGTAAACCAGTCCACGCGGAAATATTGCGTCGCCCCGTTATCTCCAACCAACGTCGCGTCGCCGAAGTCCTCCAGCTCGGGGTATTCGGGATGATGATAGTTGGCTACCTTGCTGTGCAGCACTTGGGCATCCTTGCACCCAGTATAGAACAGAAACTGCTCGATTTGATGACTGCCGATGTCGCAGAGAATACCGCCGTATTTTTCCTTCTGAAAAAACCACTCCGGCCGCGAACCCGCATTCAGCCGGTGCGGACCAAACCCGGTCACCTGCAGCACGCGCCCGATCGCCCCTTGCTGAACGAGCTGACCGGCATACACGGCGGATTCCACGTGCAGGCGTTCGCTGTAATAGACCATATATTTGCGTCCGGTTTCGCGTACCTTCTGACGCGCAGCTTCCAGTTGGTCCAGGCGGGTGAACGGCGTCTTGTCGGTAAAATAATCCTTCCCGGCGTCCATCACCCTAAGCCCCAGCGGACCGCGCTCCGACGGCACCGCCGCTGCAGCGACGAGCCGCACCTCGGGGTCGGAGAGCACTTGATCCAGGCTGTCTGCCCGGGCGGCTTGCGGGTACTGCTCCACGAACGCCTGGACTTTGGCCGGGTCGGGATCATACACCCACTTCAAGGTCGCTCCGGCTTCGACCAGGCCGCCGGTCATGCCGTAAATATGCCCGTGGTCGAGGTGCACCGCAGCAAATATAAATTCGCCGGGTTTCACGACGGCATGGGGACGTCCCTTCGGCGCATAGTTCATTCCGTCCTTCGCTTGAAAAGAGGGGTTCTGTTGTTGTGCATCCATCGTATCGCCTTACATCCTTTCGTGGATAAACTCGGCAAATTGGCGGAGCATTTCTTTCGAGCCGTAGTGGCCGCTGAAATCCTCGATCCCCAGGTAGCCGTCGTAGCCGACGGATTTCAGGTCCCGGAGCAGGCGGCTGTAATCGATCACGCCGTCCGCCAGAGGCGACCACTCGCAGCGCCAGGCTGCGGTGCCATCCTCGCGCGTACCGGTCTGCGACCAGGCGGCGTTTTTGACGTGGACATGTGCGAGATAGGGGCCCAGCAGCTCAAGTCCCATTTTGAATTGCTCATACCCTTCGTGCACCATGTTGCCCGGATCGTACAGGACGCCGATCTGATCGGGATCGCAGTGGCTGACGAGCCGATGGGCCAGGCTGGCGCTGGGCGCGATCGTCAGATGATGCGTTTCCACGACCCCTTTGACGCCGTATTGCTTGGCCAGGCGCTCTGCTTCCTTCAGATAGCGCACCGTTTTGTCGTACAGCTCAGGATAGGGGGTGGTGCCGTCATATCCGGCCGCGCCGACGCGGATCATTTTGGCGCCGAGCAGGCGGGCGACGGAGAATACGTGCTCCGTTTCCTCCAGATCCAGCGAGTTCAAATAAGGCGTGATGCTGGCGACCTCAAGCCCTTCGGCTTCGGTGATGCGTTTGAAGCGGAGCAGCTGCTCTTCAGAGGAAGACGGGTCGATCGAGCACAGATTGTTGCGCCAGTACGATGGTTTTTCACCAGCGACTTCGGCGGGAACTTCCTTGAAACGCCACTCCACGCCGTGGAGCCCGGCTTCGCGAGCGGCCTGCACCAACTCCTCCGGCGTCAAATCCGGGGTGGATACGGTAAATACGGACAATTTCATGGGCTATCGCTCCTCTTTGAAATCCTTAATGCTTACTCGTGTGCTAGACTAACGGCTCAATTCTCAATAAAGGTAAAAAATGGCCTTATTTTGCAAGGTTTGAGCGGATGCGGAGAAATAAGGGACTTTTTTGTCCTTATTTTGAATGGGAAGCGTGCGAAGCGGGCGAAACTTGCGTGTTTCCGGAAAATAAGGCCCAAATTTACCCTTATTTCGGCTCAACGGGCTGATTTGGAGCAAATAGAGGAAAAAAAGTCCGCTATTTGCTCGGAAGGCAGCCTGTGGGCAGGTCACCCGCCGCTAGAGTGCGTGCCGGCCACGTCCCATGGCGCTCCTGTGCCGCTAGAGTGCGTGCCGGCCACGTCCCATGGCGCTTCTGTGCCGCAGAGTGCGTGCCAGCCACGTCCCATCGCACGCTCTAGCGCCACTTCACTGCGCACCCGTCACGCCCATCGCGCTCCCGCACCGCTTTAATGCGTACCCGACACGTCCAGCACCTTGCCGCTGTCGGCTTCCTTGCGGAACGAGGAGGTGCGGATCTTCTCCTGCAGCTTGGCATAGAACAGCTCCTCGTTCAGCGGCAGTTCCACCCAGTCGTCGGTCCAGGCGGACAGGTGCATGGCGTTGGAGAGCGTCAGGCCGAGGATGCCTTCCTCGCCGGGGGCGAGCAGTTTCTCGCCGTGCAGCAACGCGTTCGTGAAGTTTTGCAAAATCCCTTTATGCTGCGGGCCGTCGCCGCCGCTCACCGGGATTTCGCATCTCCAGCATTCCGGCTGTCCAAAGCCACCGGTATACTCCGCGTTAAACTTCGGCTCGGGCACGCGCAGCCGCCAGAACGTGAGCTTGCCGTCTTCCACGACGATTTTGCCGTTGTCGCCGGTCAACTCGAAACGGTTCGTGCCCGGCGCTTCGCCAGTCGTGGTGACGAACAGCCCGGTGGCGCCGTTTTCGTATTCCACGTAGGCGGTCACGTCGTCCTCGACCTCGATGTTGCGGTATTTGCCAAAGTGGCAAAACGCGCGCACCCGCTTGGGCATCATCCCGGTCGTCCACTGCCATAGGTCGAGCTGGTGCGGGTCCTGGTTCAGCAGCACGCCGCCGCCTTCTCCGGCCCAAGTGGCGCGCCAACCGCCGGAGTCGTAGTAGCTTTGCGAGCGGTACCAGTTCGTGATGATCCAATTCGTGCGGCGGATCCTCCCCAGCTCCCCGGACAACACAAGGTCGCGCAGCTTGGCGTACAGCGGATTCGTCCGCTGATTGTACATGATGCCGAACTGCTTCCCGGACTTCGCCGCCGCTTCATTCATCTCGCGAACCGCTTTGGTGAACACGCCGGCTGGCTTCTCTACCAGCACATGGTAACCGCTCTCAAAAGCTTGCACCGCCAGCGTCGGATGATCATAGTGCGGCGTGGCGACCAGCACCGCATCCATCGCGCCCGAAGCAAACAACGCTTCCGGGGTATCAAAAGTCAGCACCGTCTCCGGCAGACGCTCCTTCGCCCACTTCAAGCGGTCGGGGTTCGTGTCGCATACGGCGGTCAGCTCCGCGCCCCGGATCTCGCCGCTGCTGAGGTTTAATGCGTGTGACGTTCCCATATTGCCAATCCCGATGATGGCGAAACGTACTTTGTCCATATAATCGCTCCCTGCCTCCTATATAAGTAGTACCATAATTGATATGAACGTCCTGTCAGCTTCTATATAGTCCTGTCGCTCTTAGCTTAGCTTGAATCGGAAGGGTTGAGAATGGCACGAATTAAGACGGTTTTGCACAAAATTAAGGTGTATTCGATAAATAAGACTGATACAATGGGATAAGAATCTTTCGGTATGAAAAGGTTTACAGCGAGACATAGGGAAGGGTGAAGAAGCCGATGAATGAGATGGACCAACTTGCCGGGCGTTTGCCCGAGAGCTTAACCGTCACCGTGACGCATGCACAGCTGAGAAGCGGCTTTCCCGGATGGAACCGGACGGAGCTGGCCCCCAGCTTTAATCGGCTGTATTTTATCGCGGAGGGGGAAGGGGCGGTCATCATCAACGGGGAGACGTATTATCCCCGGCCGGGTCAGCTGATGATCATGCCGGCGGGGAGCAGTCAAACGACGTTTACGAATCCGGAAAATCCCTATACCCGGTATTTCTGCCATTTCGACGCTCAGGTGGGGGAATGGCCGCTGTTTCATGCGAGGAGCAAGCTGTACATCAGCGATGCCGGCAATCCCGAGGACGTCCGAGCGACCTTCGAGGAGCTGATCCGTCAGTTTCAGTCCGGGGGACCCTTTGCCGGGTTACGCATGCAGGCTTGTCTGCTGAATCTGCTGGCCTGCTGTCTGGAGGAAGGCGGCTACCACGATTATTTGAAGGACTATATGCAGTTTACGGAACGGAACAAGCTGAACGGTGTGTTGAGATATATCCAGGAGCATCTGCACGAGCCGATCGAAATCGAGACGTTGGCCGACCTGGTGCATTTGCATCCGAACTATTTTATTCCCTATTTTAAAAAAATCATGGGAGTCACCCCGATGCATTACGTGCAGCGCAAACGGATGGAGGAGGCCAAACGGCTGTTGACCTATACGGACGACAGCATCGCGGACATCGCCGACCGGTTGGGCATGCAGCTGGCGCATTTCTCCCGCCAGTTTAAAAGTCATGCCGGGATTTCGCCGACCGCGTACCGCGCCTGCACGCGGTAATCTGCTCCGTGTTGAATCCAACTGAACTTAACCGCCCGCTCTCCGCGCTTTGATGCGCAGGGGGCGGGCCTTTTTTATGCTCACCTTGGATGTAAGGCGTTTTCCTGCATGAATCATTACATTGCGGTATAGCTGCGGGACAGGGGGGTTTTTAGAATGGGGGTAGAAAAAACATCCAGTTCTGGCATCGCAAACCGAAGTTCCACCATTTCACGATTGAAGGAGGCGTAAAGGTGAGAAGACGTTTACGGACAAGGAAAATGGCGCACGCATTCATCCTGCTGTTCGTCGGTGCATTGGCTTTCTCCGGACCCTTGGGATCCGCGCAAGCCGTACAGGCGGAGGAAGAAGCCGGGGCTTATGCCCGAAACGGCAACATCGTGCAGGCGTCAAACGGAAGGGTTTCGCTGGTTTACGATTTAGCGGAAGGAATCGGCAGCTTGTCGTGGAACGGACAATCGGTCGTGCAGCAGTTCGAGTCAAGCTTTCGCGAGAAAGGCGGCGAAACGCGTTCAACCCAGGAGGCGGTGGAAAGCACGGCGGAGTGGAGCAAGCTGAAACCGGACAAGTACGGCAAAAACGGCCGCAAGCTGACGATTCACAGCCAGCTGGCAAGCGGTGAGCAAATCGATTTGAACTTTTACTTGTACCCGAAGGTTTCGTACGTGTTGACCGACATGCAGATGCAGCGGGCGGACGGTCTAAACGTGGAGGAGCTGACCCCAATTGCCGCACAGCGGATCGAGATCGGGGCGGGCAATGCGAAGAAAATTTTTACGACGCCGTATTCCAACAACTTCGATTTCGGGGTTGCGCCGGTGGACGATTTCGGGAAAAGCCAAAACGGAGCCGACCGTTTTGCTGGCGAGCAGCTGACCTGGGACGACTTCAACGGGATCAGCCATTGGGTTGCAGCGGTGTTTGACAACGAGAACAAGCACGGCTTTGTTGGCGGGGCGGCGACCGTCCAGAATTGGAAAAGCAGCCAAAAGCTCGGCGAAGCGGAGCTTCCTAACGGGCCGCTGACCGCATTTTCCCTGTATAACTGGGGTGGGAGTCATAGCGGTACGACGGTGTCTTCGGATCTGTTTTTCCTCGGGTATTACGACGATTATCAACATGGCCTTGAGGAATACGGCACCGTTTATAACCTCGGAGAGCCTCATATGGAGTGGGACGGCGACGTACCGATGGGTTACAATACGTTCTACTCGCATGACCGTTATGCCACCGCGGAGGCTATGTATGCGATGGTCGACTACGTGGCAGAGCATTTGAAGCCGCTGGGATATAATTATTTTAATCTGGACGGCGGTTTTCAACCGGAAAGCGGCCTGCCTTTTGAACAATCGATCACCAAGTTCATCGACTATGTGCATGCCAAAGGGCTGAAAGCGGGCGGATATTCGACGCCGTTTACGATTTATGAGGAGTGGATCGACCTGCCGATCGAGGGGACGGGATTAACCCATCGTGACATCTGCCTGAAGGACGAGCAGGGGAACTTGATCAAAACCTATCTGAACACGTACGCGCTGGACCTCAGCCATCCGGTAGCTCAGCAGATTGTGAAGCGGAATATCGACGATTATATCCGCTGGGGCTACGATTACATTAAGCTGGATTTTATCGATATGGGGATGTACGAGGGACAACATTACGATCCTTCGGTGAACGGAATGCAAAACTACCGAATCGGGATGGGCATTATTCGCGACGCCGTACTGGCGGCGGACCGCCCGATTTACATCAACGAGTCGATTGCCCCGCTGCTGCCGGCTGCGTTTGCCCATGGCCGTCGGACGGCTTGCGACACGTCGCTTGGCGTAGCGAGCTACTCCGGCATTGAGCGGCAGGCGTTTAATACTGCGGCTTCCTGGTGGACGAACGGAACGCTCTACGAATACAACGATCCGGATATGATCATTCCGCAGTACGTGATCCAAGGGTTCTGGTACAAGTTCAGCCAGCAGGACGCGAAGCTGCTGAACACGGCGGTGACGCTGGGCGGAGGGCATTATCTGATCGGCGACAATCTGCCTTTTATCGACGAGGATCGGTTGGCTTGGCTGCATAACGAGGAACTGCTGGATCTGGTGAAAAAAGGGCAGGCCGCCAAACCGCTGCAGATGACCGATTTTTACCATCATGAGGCGCATTCCCCTGCGGTCACCGTGCTGTCGGAAGGGAAGGACAACCGCGTGGTCGGGTTATCCAATTGGACCAACCAGGCGCAGGACATCCAGGTTGATTTGGTTGATCTCGGCCTCAAACCCAACAAAAAATACCGGTTGACCGAGCTGTACAGCGGGCGGTCGCTGGGCACGGTGCAGGGCACGTTAACGTACTCGCTGGAAGCGAAGGGCTCGGCCGTTATTCAAATCGCGGGTTCGGGAAAACCGGAGCCTGCGGACCCGCTGCCAACGAATTTGGCGTTAGGCAAGCCAGTCAACGTCTCCTCGATCTGGGGCGATCCCGGCTACGAGGCCGATAAGCTGACCGACGGCGATCTTACAACGCGCTGGAACGCTGCGGATGGGCAGCTGAACGACCAATGGGCGGAAATTGATTTTGGCACAGCAACGAAGGTCAATCAGGTTGTCGTGAAGGAGTTCCGGGATCCGTATTTCAAAACGGCCAACTATACGCTCCAATATTGGGACGGTTCGGCTTACCGGAACATTACAAAAGGATTTACGCTAGGCGATAACCGGACGCTGACGTTCCCAGAGGTTACCACCACCAAGCTGAGACTTTACCTGAATACGAACTACGGGGTGCCTTCGATCTACGAACTGGAAGCCTACTATGTTCCTGGGGTGAGCGGCAGCCGCATCGATCAGGACGACAGTGATATCCGGTATGATTATTACTCCGACGTGCGGGCGGGAATTCAGCGGATGCAGACCTTCACGTTAGAGCATACGGATTTGCCTAAACTGGATGTTTACATTTACGAGAGCTATCGGAATGAGGTGCCAAAGGACGCTTATTATTTCGAGCTGGTCGTGTTGGACCAACAGGGTCAACCGGCGGAGAAGCTGTTTACGGCTTCGCTTCCGGCGTACAACATCCCGGGCTCGATCTCGCCTTATTCGATTTACCCACAGTTAAAGGGACTGGATACGAGCAAAACCTATGGTTTGATCCTAAAATCGCCCGGTTCGGACTATACGCCAAGTACGGACAACAACTACGGATTTGCCTACAGCGACGAGAACCCTTATGCGGGCGGGGAAGCCAAGCTGTCCACGGACGGAGGGTTAACCTGGTCCGCGGAAACGAATCGGGACCTGATCTTCACGTTATATACATCCGCAGATTGGGTGGACGAGGAGCTGGGCCCAACGGTCGAAAGTTTGACAGGGGAAACGCCATAAGTCATACGGAAAAGCAGAGGGGGAAGGCCGTGGGGCCTTTCCCCTGTTTTTTGAAGATATCAGAAAGTATAAACTACGGGGATTGGCATCCTGATATCGCAAGAAAAACTTCCGCTAAACGCGGTCTGTCTACTTTGAATGTACGTCGATAGACGTTTTTCTTATTTGGTGACTACTCCCTGATCCGATATACTGATACCAAACTCATTTCGCCGGCCAGTCCAGACTCCCTGCAAAGTTGGTGCGCGGAAAGTCGGAAGGGGCAGGAGAACTCCTAGTATGATGGGAACCAGAGGAGGTGCAAACGATGGATGTGCTAAAAAATATGAACGAAGCGCTAAACTACATCGAGCGGAATTTGACGGAGGAGATCGATTATGGGGAAGTCGCCCGGATCGCCGTTTGTTCGGAGTACCATTTTAAACGGATGTTTTCGTTCCTGGCCGGGATTTCGCTGACGGAATACATCCGCCGCCGCCGATTAACGCTGGCTGCTTTCGGGTGCCGGTTCAATTTCACGGAGTAAATCCGCATATCGCAGAAATGGCGCAGCAGTTAACCCCGGAGAAGATCGCTCAGCTGAAGGGGTTGTCCAATCTCGAACCGGCCGGGATCATCAGCGCGTCGATTAATTTCTCGGAAGGGCGCATGGAGGAGCAGGGGGAGCTGGACCATTATCTTGGCGTGGCGACAACGCAGGTTTGCCCGGACGGCTATGCATCGCTTGCGGTGGCCGCTTCGACATGGGCGGTGTTCACTGCCGTCGGCCCATTCCCGGATGCGCTGCAGAACGTTTGGGGACGGATTTATTCCGAGTGGTTCCCGTCCGCTCATTACGAGCTGGCCGAAGGACCGGAGCTCCTATGGAACGAGAGCCCGGACACCTCCCTGCCCAACTATCGAAGTGAAATCTGGATTCCGGTGGTGCGCAAAGGCTGAAGCTTCGACTGAGCTATGGTTGTTCTCCGGCTTAACCTATAGTACTATCTGCTAAGAGAGAGTGTTGAGCAGATAGGTGACAGGAAGGAAGAAGGAGAACCATGGAAAACGAGAAGCGCAAAGTGGGAGTGTTGTTTGTATGCCTGGGGAACATTTGCCGTTCGCCCATGGCGGAAGCCGTCTTTCGGCATCTGGTGAACGAAGCTGGATTCAGCGAACGGTTTGTGATCGATTCGGCGGGAACCGGCAACTGGCATACAGGCAATCCGCCGCATCACGGCACGCGCCGCATTTTGGATCAGTACGGCATTTCCTATGAAGGGCTGAAAGCGCGGCAGGTGGCGCAGGACGATTTTGCCAAGTTTGACTATATCATTGCGATGGATAACCAGAACGAACGTGATTTGAAGGCGTTGGCCCGCAAGACCAATGCCCGGATCGTGAAACTCTTGGATCTGGTGCCGGAATCGCAGCTAAAGGAAGTTCCCGATCCGTATTACACCGGGAATTTCGAAGAGGTCTACGGCCTGGTGCAGCAGGGCTGCCGCGCTTTACTGGAATTGATCCGGCAGGAGCACGCCCTTGGCTAAGCGCAGATCAGCCTAAACAAGAGCTAACCACAAACACAGAACCCGTCCGGCAATCGCCGCGACGGGTTTCTTAATTGTTAGCTTTTGATCGCGCCCATCATGATCCCTTTGACGAAATATTTTTGCACGAACGGGTACACCATGATGATCGGCAGCGTCGCCACCATCGTGACCGCCATCCGAATGCTTTCGCTGGAGACCGGGATGCGCTTGGCGTTTTGCGCCAGCTGCTGGGCATCGGTCATCATCGCGCCGGTCTGGAATTGGTTAAGGATCTTGACCAGAACGGCCTGCAGCGTCTTAAGCTCCGGTTTATACGTGTAAATATAGGAATCGTACCAAGCATTCCAGTGGCCGATGGCCAGGAACAAGCCAATCGTCGCCAGCACCGGTACACACAGCGGAAGAACGATGCGGACGAAAACCTGCAAATCGTTGGCGCCGTCGATTTTGGCCGATTCCTCGATTTCGCCGGGCAACTGCTCGATGAAGGTGCGAACGAGGATCATCAGAAACACTCCGATCAGCCCCGGGAAAATAAACACCCAGAACGAGTCAATTAACCCCAACGCCTTGATCACCATATACGTTGGAATCAAGCCGCCCCCGAAATACATCGTAAACACAAAGAAGAACGAAAAATACTTCCAGCCGAGCAAATACCGTTTGCTTAAGGAGTAAGCCAGCATGGAGATACAGATAATCGACACCGCGGTCCCGATCACTGTCCGCAGCGCCGTCACCTGCAGCGCACTCCAGATTTCCGGGTTGCGGAAGATGGTAATATAGCTGGCTGTCGTAAACTCTCGCGGCCAGAAATACAGGTTGCCGCGCAGCGAGTCCGTCGCATCGTTCAGCGAGATGATCAGGATGTTCCAGAACGGATAAAACGTGACGAGAAAGATGCACGTCAGGAACAGGTACAAGGCCGCATCAAACAGATGCTCGGTCATCGTTTTTTGATTTTTCATGCAGTTCCCTCCATGCCAGGTTTAGAATAAGGACTGGCCGTTGATTTTTTTCGCGATTTGGTTGACGATCACCACGATGATAAAGGCGACCACCGAGCTGAACATGCCGACAGCGGAAGCGTAAGAGAACATCCCGTTCTGGATCCCGTAGCGGAACGAGTAGGTTGAGAGCACGTCGGAGTAATCCTTCGTCAAATCGTTCCCGAGCAGGAAGTGCTGGTCGAACCCGGCGTTCAGAATGCCGCCCATGGCCAGAATCAGCAGGATGACGATCGTCGGCTTTAGATGCGGGAACGTGATATAACGGATTTGCTTAAACCGGTTGGCCCCATCCACCTTGGCCGCTTCGTACAATTCCGGGTTGATGGAAGAGATCGCCGCCAAATACATGATCGAGCTGTAGCCCATATCCTTCCACGTATTGCCCAAGGCGACAATCCACCAGAAGTACTTGCCGTTTTGCAGGAACAGGATGCTCTCATTGGTAATATGGAGAAACTTCAGCAACGCGTTCACCGCACCATCCGAGGACAGCAGCGTAACGATAATGTTGGCCGCGATAACCCAGGAGATGAAATACGGCAAATAGGAGGACGTTTGCACGATTTTTTTGAATTGGACGTTTTTGATTTCGTTAATGGCCAGTGCGATCAGGATTGGCATCGGAAACGAGAACAGGAGTGTAATCAACGTCGAAGCCAACGTGTTGCGCAGGATGATCAGGAAATCGCCGTTATTAAAAAAATAACGAAACCACTGCAATCCCACGAATTCGCTGTGGAACAGACTGTACCAGAAACGGCCGAGCGTGGGCTGGTAGTTCACGAACGACATATACAATCCGGCCATTGGAGCATAGGCGAACAGGATCGCCCAGATGAGCGCCGGCAGCATCAAGAGGAACAGGTATTTTTGTTGTTTGAAGACGGGCCAAACTTTCCGGCGCGGGAGGTTCAGGTCCGTGCCTTCACGTAGCTTCAAGTCGGTTTGCATAGCGGCACCTCGCATTGGTTTTCTAGTTCAAGTTCAAGTCAGGACGTCCAGCCTATGGCTTAAAAAAATTATAAGACCCCCGAAAAATCCGTGTCGATAAAGCAAAACATCGAATCATGCTTGAAAATAACTTTCATGCGAAAGGAGGATTCAGCTCCCGAAGATGTAAGCGCTATAATTAAAGTGGACGCAGGAAGTCGTAAGTTGAAAGGACCGTCCTCCCAGGACGGTGATCAGGCATAGAAAGACAACCGAAGGGGGCTTGCGGCATGTACAGCATTTTTCTGGTGGACGACGAGCAATTGGAATTGGAGATGATGCGGGACTTCATCCGTTGGGAGGAGATGGGGATATACGTCGCCGGCGTCGGCATCAACGGGAAGGATGCCCAAGAGAAGATCCAAGCCATTCAGCCTGACATTGTGCTGACAGACGTCCAGATGCCCTTCATGGATGGCCTGGAGTTGGCAAGGTGGGTCAGGGAGCAGTATGACTGGATGCAGATTGTATTTCTGACCGGTCATGACGAGTTTAGTTATGTGAAATCGGCCTTGCACGTCGGAGCGGTCGGTTATTTGCTTAAGCCGCTGGATCTGGAGGAAATCTCCGGAGTAATGGCGCGGGTGAAGCAAAAGTGCGAAGAGGTACGTTTAAAATATAAATCGGTTCAGATGACGAAAGCCAAGTTGTTGAAAGAGCTACTCCACGAAAAATCACCGGTTCGGCAGGAGCAGCTCACCGCCGAGCTTCACAAGCTGGAACGGGGAGGAGCCTCCGGCCCTTCCTATTCGCTGGCGCTTTGCAGCGCGGACCGCAGCGCAAGCGGCATCAACGGCGGAGAGCCCGACGGCACAGGGGAGGCGGGTTCGTTGGAAGCCGCGATCTCCCGTCTGCCCGAGGTGACGGAGGAATATTTCCACGCCGTCCGTAAGGACGCGGTGGTTGCTGTGCTGCAGGAAGGGGAGCTGGCGATCTTTATCGCGGCTGAACCCGAAAGCGGAAGCCAGCCCGCCATGACGCGAGAGCAGTGGGGGACGCTGCAGCAGACGGTCCGGGGATTGTTGGGGCTGTCAGTCACGCTCGCCATCGGCAACGAAGCGGTCGAACCGGCCGGCATCGCCCAACTGTATGAACGGGTGCGCAGCTTGCGAGACGAGCGTTTTTTCCTTGGGCCGGGGCAGATTTTGGTCGCAGGTGACGTCAAACCGGGATACCGCTACGGCACGCTGCCGCCCTTCCCGGAGCAGGCGTGGCTGGAGGCGCTGCAGCAGCTGCGCAGCGAAGAGGCGGAAGCGATGTTGCATGATTATCTCATAAACGTTCGCCAGCTGCGGATCGATAAATCGCTTGTGTACGAGTGGGCGATCGACCTGCTGGACCGCTTGGAGGAACAGATTCACAGTCCGAGCTTAAACGGCCAGGCCGAACCGGTCAAACGTGCCGCCCTGTATCAATCGGTTTACGATTGTCAGACGCTGCAGGAGATCGAAGCGGCGATTTGGCGGGCGGCAGCGCATTATTTGGAGCTGCTGATGGAGCGGGCCACGGACAAGAACGCCAAGCTGGTGCATCAGGTCTGCCAGATCATCGATAATACGTATCATGAGCCGATCACCATTCAAAGCTTGTCCAGCCAAGTGTATTTGTCGCCGAACTATCTGCGCTCGATCTTCCGGGACAAAACCGGGATGACGATTCACGACTATCTGACTCGCATCCGCCTGGAGAAAGCGAAGGAGATGCTGGCGGATCCATCGCTGAAGGTACAGGATATCGCCCAGAAAATCGGTTACGAGAGCACGTCCTATTTCATTTCCTTATTCGTGAAAAACCAAGGAGTCACGCCAAATGAATATCGAAAAAATCTTTAAAGGGACGGAAGGAATGAACCCGATCGCTCGGCGGTTGTCCTTGTTCAGGCATCATTGGTTCGCCAATCTTCGGCTGCGCAACAAGCTGTTTATTATTTTCCTTCTCGTGTCTTTTATCCCGTGCTCCGTGCTGATTTATTATTCCTATACCTCCACGCGGAACACGATTACGGAGCAG
Organism: Paenibacillus sp. p3-SID1389; assembly: GCF_025151705.1. Classification (NCBI taxonomy): domain Bacteria; kingdom Bacillati; phylum Bacillota; class Bacilli; order Caryophanales; family Paenibacillaceae; genus Paenibacillus; species Paenibacillus sp. p3-SID1389. The sequence goes on from NZ_JALXVO010000001.1 coordinate 176,496, forward strand.
ACGTACGCTTCGTTAAGCGGGACGCTCAATCAGATCAATACGAACCTTGAAAACCGGCTGGGGTATTATGAGCAGCTGACCAATATTTTGTATATGGATGCGCAGCTGCGGAACTTTTTGTCCAACGATTACGAACAGGCCTATTATTATCTCGATGCGTTCCGCTACATCAATCGGACGATGTCCTCCATGATGATTTCCAACGCGAATATTCAGGGCATCACCATTTACATCGATAACAAGACGTTGTATTCCGATAAGCAGTACATCCGATATACCGAGGAGCTGCCGGAAACGGTGAAGCAGCAAGCGCTGAATGCGGCCGGGAGTCCGGTTTACACCCATATCGAAGATCCGCAAACCGGCACGTCCTACGTCACGCTGGCCCGTTCGCTCAGTTACTTTAGCTTGTCGCACCCTTACGGCATTCTAACGATCAATATCGACGACAAGGAAATCTATTCCCTGATCGAAAAAGAGAACGTTAATAAGAGCGTCTACATCATCGACGAGACCGGCCGCGTGATCAGCTCCGGTGATGCGGCGATGAAGGGGAATCAGCTGTTTGACCTTTATCCCATTCAAGCGGATTTAACGTTGTCCAGCGGGAAATTTGATAAGCGGATTGGCGGACAGGAGTTGTTTTTTACCTACAAAAAGCTACGCAACGGATGGACGACGGTAATTACCGTCCCTTATGACGAACTGCTCGCCAATACGAATAAAGCGACTAAACGGATTGTCTGGATTTCGGTCACTGTGATCGCGGTTGCCGCCCTGCTCATTTTCGTGACGGCGAAGGTGATCACGAAACGGATTGAGGGGCTGCTGCAGCAAATTCGCAAGGTGGAGCGGGGGAATTTCCAGGTTCAACGCATGCCGATGGGAAACGATGAGATCGGGCAGCTGTCGTACGCGTTCCAGAAGATGGCGGCGCGTATTCAGGAACTGATTAATGAGGTATACGTTAAGGAAATCGCCGTAAAGGATTCGGAGCTGACGACGCTGCAGGCGCAGATCAATCCGCATTTTCTATACAATACGTTGTCCTCGATCTCCTCGCTGGCTTTGAAGGAAGGCAGCATGCAGGTCTATCAGATGGTTAACCATTTATCGAAGTATTATCGAATCTCGCTGAACAAGGGCAAACGGGTGGTGTTGCTGGAACAGGAAATCCAGTTAGTCAAAAACTACGTTTCCATCCAGGCCATCCGGTTCCGCGGGATGCTGCATATGCACTACGATTTGGACGAGTCGTTGTTTAACCGGACGGTGATCAAGTTGATATTGCAGCCATTTATCGAGAACTGCATCAATCACGCGATCTGGAGTGAGACCGGCATCAACATTATCGTCAAGCTCAAGGCGGAAGGAGAGGATCTGTTGCTGCAGGTTATCGACGACGGACAGGGCATGACCCGCCAGCGGCTGGAGGAGGCGTTTAATAAATCAAGCAATCAATCCGGCTATGGTATCAAAAATGTCGACGACCGAATCAAACTGGCTTACGGGGAACGATATGGGGTGGAAATCTTCAGCCGGCTTGGCATCGGGACGAATGTGACGATCCGCCTGCCGCTGAATCCGAACGCGTCCGAGCTGGAAACGCGGCTGAATACGGGGTGATAACGAGCTATAGCAGGGGCTCAAACTGAGGGGAGCCGATGAAAGTCGTTTTCCATTATGAATAGTAACATTGCGTTATGGATATACATGGGGGCGCTTTTTACAATTGAGTTGAGCTTGAGGTCCAAGCGCAAATGTACAAGAGAGGGGTTTACGCAAATGAAGAAGAAGCTGCTATTCATGGTATCCTCTATGATGATCCTTGCCCTGCTCGCTGGCTGCGGGTCCGGGAACGCCCCGTCGGCGGGAGGAAATTCTCCTGCGGCGAACGGAGGGACAAACGGAGAGGCGGCAGATGATAAGTCGCCGATCACGTTGACGTTGTTTGACCAGAACACCGGGGATCCGTTTACGAACCCTGTGGCGAAAGCGATTACAGAAAAAACCGGCGTGACCGTAGAAATCCAGCAGCCCACCGGGAATCCAGCGGAGAAGCTGAACCTGATGCTGGCAAGTAACGATTTGCCGGACATCGTGCTAATGAGCCGCGGAAGCGACATCATGAACAAGTATATCTCCTCGGGAGCCGTGATCCCGCTGGACGATCTGATCGAGAAATACGGACCGAACATCAAGAAAATGTACGGGGATACGCTGAAGAAAACGCGCAGTGCGGACGGGAAGAACTACTATCTGGCCAACTGGTACGGCCTGGAGCAGTACCCGGTGTTTGGCTTCCTGATGCGGATGGACTTGATGAAGGAGCTGGGCGTTGGGGATAAGGTGAACAACGGCGAGCCGTTTACAGCCGAAGAGTTCGAGAACCTGTTAAAGGCGTTTAAGGAGAAGTACCCAACGATTGACGGCAAGGAAACCATTCCGATGACGTTAAATGGCGACAACATGAGTGGAGTTACCGGTACGTTCAAAGGAATGTATGGCATTATGCCGTATTACGAGAAGGACGGCAAGCTGCTGAAGGATATCCGCGATCCGCGGTATTTGGAAATGATGAAATTTATGAACTCCTTGTATCGCCAAGGTCTGCTCGACAAAGAGTGGGTGACGATGAAGACGAAGCAGTATGAGCAGAAGCTGGCGGCGGGGAACGTATTTGCTACGGCGGATGCCAGCTGGAACGTGGGCGGAGCGAACGGTTTGCTGAAGGCGGATGCTCCGGACCCAGCTAAGGCGGAGGAAAGACAGTTCTATCAATATAAGGTGCTGGCACCGGGGATTGGACCGGACCAAACGACGTATGGGCCGAAGAGCTCGTTGGGTTGGGACGGTATCTCCATCACCAAGACGAACAAGGATCCGGTCCGTACGATCAAGTTCTTGGATTTCCTTGCCAGCGAGGAAGGGCAGTATTTGATGATGTGGGGCGTGGAAGGCGTGCATTGGGACATGAAGGACGGCAAGCACGTGCCGCGTCAAGAAGTGCTGGACGCCTTCAAGAAGGATTGGGCGGAAGCTTCCCGCACGACCGGGATCCGCAAATGGACCTGGACGATCAAGAACGGACCAGGCTCCGACGGCACGCCGTATGACCTGATCGGCCGCGGGATGAGCGATCCGACGACGGACCTGGCGATCAAGAACCTCGCGGATACGTCGTTTGATACGGCGCCTTATGACAGCCTTGGCCCGGACGGCGGTACACCGGAAGCGATTATGGAGACGAAGGTCAACGAGACGATTAACGAGTACTTCCTGAAGATGGCCCTGGCTCCTAGCGAGCAAGACGTGGTAACCTTGTACAACACCATGATGAAGCAAGTAGAGGCTGCAGGCTTATCGAAACTGGAAGAAGTGTATAACAAGAAGTATCAAGAACGTATGGAATTGTGGAAATAAGACGGCCGTGACACGAGCGGCGGGGGATGAAGGTCCTCCGCCGCTTGTTTTTTGTTTGCACGGTATCTCTAATGTTCTATCAACTTCCAATCAGAACGACAGAAATCCAACCGTTGTTGTATGGTTCCGCTTACATGGCGGCCTTATAATGATCCCCAAGAGGTGATCCGATGCTTTCCAAACTTGCAAAATACCGCTGGCAATACGTCATGGTGCTGCCCGCCGTCGTCCTGCTGTTCCTGTTCAGTTACGTGCCTATGGTGGGCATCCAGGTGGCGTTTCGGGATTTCCAAATCGGCACAACGATGTGGAACAGTCCTTGGGTGGGCTTCGAGAATTTTGCCTTTTTACGGGACGATCAATTTTGGCTGGTGGTGCGGAACACGGTGTACATCGCCGTTCTGAAATTCGTGTTCGGATTTCCGGCGCCGATCCTATTGGCGCTGCTGATCAACGAGCTGCGGCACAACGGGTTCAAGCGCTTCGTCCAATCGGTCAGCTATTTGCCGCATTTTTTCTCCTGGATCGTCGTTGCGTACATTTTGCAATCCTTCCTGACGCTGGACGGCGGGCTGGTGAACCAACTGATCGTGAATCTGGGCGGCGACCCGGTGTTCTTCCTTGGATCCACGGAGTGGTTCCGTCCAATGATTGTCGCCAGCAGCCTGTGGAAGGAAGTCGGCTGGAACACGATTCTGTACCTGGCCGCCATCACGACCATCGATCCGCAGCTGTATGAAGCGGCCAAGGTGGAGGGCGCCGGCAAATGGGCGCAGATGCGTCACATTACATTGCCGGGCATGATGCCCACCATTTCGATCGTGCTGATCCTCAGCATGCCAAGCTTGATCGCTGTCGGGATGGATCAAATTTATCCGCTGATGAACCCGGCCAATCAGCCGGTTGCGGACGTGCTGGATACGTATATTTTAAGAAGCGGCTTGCAGCAGGGGTATTTTGGAATGGCGACCGCCGTTGGGATGTTATCCTCATTGCTTAGCTTGCTCCTGGTGCTCAGCGCGAATCAGTTGTCTCGGAAAGCCAACGGAGAGGGGCTGTGGTAAACGATGCAAACTTCCACAAGCGATAAAATCAGCCAGGGCGTCATCATTTTCCTGATGCTGCTTCTCTGCGCCTCGGTCATCTATCCCTTCATGTATATGCTGTCGATTTCGCTAAACGTTGGTAGTGACGCAGCCAAAGGCGGGGTGTATTTGTGGCCACGGCAGTTCACTTGGGCCAATTACGAGATCGTATTGGGCAACGTCGTTATACGGCATGCCTACTTGATCACGGTAGCCCGAACCATTGTCGGCACGCTGGCCGGTTTGGTTGTGACGTTGCTCGCCGCATTTGGACTCTCTTACGAGCGGATGCCGTTTCGAAGCGCTCTGCTGACTTACGTGCTGATTACGATGCTGTTCAGCGGCGGATTAATCCCGTTTTACATTCAGCTCAACGAGCTTCATTTGCTGAACACGTTTTGGGTGTATATCGTTCCCGGGGCGTTCTCAGCCTGGAACATGTTCGTTATGCTGAAGTTCATTCAAGGAATTCCTGTGGCGCTTGTGGAATCCGCCGAGATTGACGGGGCCAACCCGGTCCGCGTACTGCTGTCGATCATCCTGCCGCTGTCGAAGCCGATGTTAGCCGCGCTTGCCTTATTTACGGCCGTCGGGCATTGGAACGACTGGTTTGCCGGGGCTTTTTTCGTCACGGACCAGAATCTGATCCCGGTGCAAACCTTCCTGCAGCAGCTGTTGTCGGCGCAAGACATGTCGACCGTGCTGGGCTCGAACAACAATATCGAAGCGCTTGCCCGCGGCACCCAGCTGTCCAATGTGACGCTGATGTCGATCAAGATGGCAACGGTGATGGTTAGCGCAATTCCGATCCTTTGCGTCTATCCGTTTTTGCAGAAATATTTCGTCAAGGGAGTGCTCATCGGCTCCGTCAAGGGGTGATGTGATCTCATAGAACACCACGGACCGGCAGAAGCATGTTGAATCATAAACGAAGGGGGAAACGAATTTGAATTCACGAAAATCTTGGACCCGAAAATGGATGGCCGCTGCACTCGCAGCGTTCATGCTCGCCATATCGGCTTGTTCCGGCGGCGGAGGGGGAAGTGAAGGGGCAGCAACGGGCAGCGCGGATGGAGGAAATGCAGGAACAGACGGCGGCGGCGTCGCATCCTTTAAGCTGTGGCTCGGCTGGACGGCGATGATCAACAACAACAGCATGGTGCAAAATTACTGGCGCGAGCATGAGCCGTTTATCGATCTCCAACTGGAATCCACTCAAGGCGATGCCATGACGGCGCTAAATCTGAAGCTGAACACAGGCGGCTTTGAGGATGCAGCGATCTTTGGCCGCAGTGACATCGTTGATAACGCCATGATTCGCTCCAATACGATTCTGCCGCTGGAGCAATACTTCGATATGCCTGACAAGTACCCGGGGTTGGCTTCCATCCCGAAGGAATATTTAGAGCCCATGAAGGATGCGGAAGGCCATATTTGGTCGATTCCAACCTGGTTTGACCAGAATCCGGACGATCCCTGGCCGGGTTGGGCCTCCGGAGGCTGGTTCGTACGTACCGACGTCCTGGAGAAGGTCGGAATGACGATGGATGATCTAAAGACGCTGGACGGCGTGGAAAAATACTTAAGGCTGGCCGCTGAGCAAAAAGATGCCAACGGCAACAAGCTGATCCCGCTCAGCTTCCTGTCCGAGGCCAGCGACGAGAACGTCATTGTGAGCACTTTCGGCGTGACTACGGCGACGGCCGGCGGTGTCATCCCCGTAGAGAAGAAGGGTGACGACTACGTCTTCATCTACGACGACCCGCAATATAAGGCGGCTTATCAATGGATGAACAAGATGTACCGCGAGGGCTTGCTGGATCATGAAGTGATGACCGACAAGAAGGAGCGCTACAAGGAGAAAAACAAAACCGGACGTATTGCGATGAACGCCGGCGGTTTCTTTAATATGGACGCTCAGTTGTGGGAAATCCTTGACGGTCCGACGGAGCCGGCCTGGTATTATGAGACGATTCCGTACCCGCAGGTTGAGGGCGTTAGCAAGCCGGGTTATAACCAGATCATTAATCCGTACCCGGGAAATGACGTCTACATCAGCAAAAAAACGAAAAACCTGGAGGCGATCCTCAAGTTTTTTGATTACACGCTGCAGCCGAAGCCGGAACAACAGCAGGTGGTCAACGAAGGTCCGGCCGGCGTGTTCTGGGACTGGGTTGACGGTCCGCTCGGCAAATGGGAATACACGAACGCGGAATACCAAAAGCTGCACGACTCGGGAGATCAGGCGAAGAAGGTCAGCACCACGCCCGAACTCTATATGACCTCGTCCTACAGCAACGAATGGTACCCGTGGTGGAACTACAATTTGACCGAGCCGAAAGGCCGGCTCAAAACGATCGATTTCACCGAGAAAATCGGCAAAATGGGCACGATCCGCGTCGCGCAGCCGTATGACCGGGTCAAAGCGAAGGCGGGCGGCCTGTGGGAGAAATATTTGCCGGAGCTGGACGCCGTCAAAACGGAATACAAAGCCAAGCTGATCATGGCCAAGGACGAAGCGGCCTTCGAGGAGGCCTGGAACGAATTCCAGGCGGCGCTAGAGAAACGCGCCCACTGGAGCGAGCTGAAGACCGAATGGTATGAACAGCTGAATGTTGAAATGCAGAACGGGTAAAGTGGCCCCCTGCGCCAGAAACAAGGTTGCCCCGATCGATGGATGGATCGGGGTCAGCCCTGTTTTTGCTTGTGGAACGCGATGCGAATCCCGACGTGTGTAAAAGTCCACTCATCATCCGAGGGGAAGGAGTGCAGCTGACGTGAGAGCATGGCTAGAAAACCGTGTGATCCGCTTCACCCGGGGGATGAACCTCCGCAGGAAAATTTTTATCATGTACGGCTTGATTTTGCTGGTGCCCAGCCTGATTCTCGGCGGGGTCACGATGGGCATCGTCGTGCGCAGCTTTCACGAAAATTACGTGGCGACCGTCGACGAATCGATCAAACAAACGGCGATCAACATTGACTATAGCAAGAAAAGCTACGACTTGCTGGCGATCCGCACGGCGACCGACAGCGAGCTCATTGCCCGGCTGGGGCGGGAATATGCGGATATGACGCAGATCATCGACACCGTCGACTATCTGGATCGCAATTTTATGTTGACGAGCAAATATTTGCCTGGGATCGTGGATTTTCGCATCTATCATACCAACTCGACTTTGGTGGAGGACGGTCGGCTCTTGTGGCGGCCGCAGCAGCGGCTTCTGTCCGGTTTGGACGAACGAAGCTGGTACGAGAAGACGATGGCCTCCTCTACGCTGCTGCTCTGGAGCACGGCACCGGACGCACCGGGCCGGATCGTGCTGACGAGCAAAATTTTGAACAGCGCCGGGGAGCCGCTGGGCATGGTCTATATTTTGCTGGACTACAACGTCGTGTTTGGCAATTTGCTGAAACATCCTTTTGCCGATGGCGGCAGCTTGTACATCGTGGATGAGGAAAAGCGTATCTTAGCCACAACCAAACAGGATAAGATCGGCCTTCGCATTCTGGCGGAAGGCTGGCTGGAGGAGGGCGGAACGGATGACAGAAAGAGCGAAGGGGCAGGTAAACAAGCAGACGGAGGCGCCGCCGTTTATGACCTGACCGGGACCAAGCAGCTCGTGACGCTGGAGCCGCTGACCTCCGGGTGGTATGTCGTCGCTCTAACGCAGATGAAGTATATGGACGGACGGAGCATCACGTTGCTGGCGCTGATCGCCGGGACGGCCGTTTTGCTGCTGGCGTTGTCGATGTTTCTGATCACGACGATTATGAATAACGTCGTTCGGCGCATCCGGCGGCTGGGGCATCGCATGTTCGACCTGTCGCGCGGCGAATTTGACGTGACGATCCGCAACAAAGTACAGGATGAACTCGGCGATCTGGAGCTGATGTTTAACTCCATGTCGGAGCGGCTTGGCCATCTGGTGGAAGACATCCGAACAACAAGCCTGCAGGAACGAGAGCAAGCCTTTAAGGCGATGCAGGCGCAGATCAATCCGCACTTTATTTACAATTCCTTAAGCCTGCTGCGTTGGCGTGCGCTGGATGTGCAAGATGACGAGCAGGTCCGGATTATCGATGCATTGACCACCTTTTATAGGCAAACGTTAAACAACCAGGTTGCCGTCATTCCCATCCGTGAGGAATTAGAGCATGTAAAGGCGTATCTGGAGGTGCAGCAGCTGCGGTATCCAGGGCGGGTCCGGATCGAATGGGATATCGACGAGCAGGCTGGCTCCTTGTATACGTTAAAAACCTTGCTCCAGCCGATCGTGGAGAACTGTTACGCGCATGGGGCGATCACAAGGCAACAGGACGCTGTCATTCGGATCAGCGTAAAGCGCGAGGTTGGCTGTATGGTGATGACCGTGTTCGATAACGGCCAGGGGATTGCCCCGGAGCGGCTGGCTGCGCTGGAGGCAGGAACTTACCTTGGCAGCGGTAACGGGTTCGGGACGGCGAACATCCGGGAGCGGCTGGCATTATATTTTGGAGAGGCAGCGGCATTTAAGCTGGAGAGCGAAGCGGGAGCCTGGACGCGGGCGACGATCCGATTTCCGGCCTGTACCGAGCCGCCGATCCTCCGGAAGAAGGGGTGGATAGGAGATGGATTTGCTGAAGGTTCTGATCGTGGATGACGAGCCCTCCAACATTCAGGGCTTGGTGCGTTACATCCGGTGGCGGGAGCTGGGGTATGAGGAGCCGAAGACAGGAGAGTCGGGCGAAGAGGCGTTAGAAGCGATTAGGCAAACGCCCTTCGATGTATTGATCTCCGACGTGGCCATGCCTGGTATGAACGGCATCGAGCTGGTCGCCCGGGCGAAGGAACTGCTTCCTCAGCTTCAAGTGCTGATGATCAGCGGGTACAACGAATTTGAGTTCGTGCAGGATGCCATCCATGTCGGCGCGCAAGGGTACGTGCTGAAGCCGCTGAAGCTGGAGGAGGTATCCAGTCGCTTGACGGCAATGCGGGAAACGGTGGAGAACATGCGCAGGCTGGCCGAGCAAACCGAAGATTTGAAGCGAAAAGTGTCCGGCAGCCAGCGTCTGATCCAGGAACGGGTTCTCAGTGATCTGCTCGCCGGACTTGTTCCCGGGGAGGATAGGCAAGCCTCTTGGGACGGCTTGATGAAGCTGCCAGTAGGGGTTCGCGAACTCAACCTGTTCCTGTTCAGCCTGGATCACTTCTTGTCCCTGAAGCAACGGGCCGAAGAACGCGTGGTGCTGTCGGCCGCATTACGCCAGACGGTTGATGTGGCCTTGTCCGCGTTCAATTCGGTTTGGCTGGCGCAAACGTCCCCCGATGAAATGGTCGCCTTGCAAATGAACCCGACGGTGGAGGACAAAGCGCGGATGGAGAAGCAATTGAGGTTCGTTCAGGTGATTCTGCAGGAGCAGCATCACTCCACCGTAACGATTGGCTGCAGTCCAGCGGCAAGCACCTGGGAGGAGCTCCCCGATCTGTACAAGGAGATGAAGTTCCGCATCGCCCAGGCCCGCTTGATTGCAGATGGGCAAATTGTGCGGGGAGAGACGCCGGATGCCGGCGCGTTTGACGATTACCGTCTGCGGGAGCAATGGATGCCGGAGCTGATCCGGAAAATGGAGGAGGGAGATGCTGCTGCGGTCCGGGACACGATGAACCGGGTGGTGGATCTCCTGTCGGGGCAGCCTTCTTTTTCCTATGTGCAGGCCGTTGGCATGAGCTTTCTCAGCGAGTTGATCCGCACGCTTCGGCGGGGGAGCGAGGCAGACCGGGAAACGAATATCGTGCTTTGGCGTCGGATGCTGGATTGCAGCAGCACAGAGCAAATCATCGAATTCCTGATGGAATGCGTGGATCGGTACATGGCGGTGGAAGCGCGGGAACGGATGAATCAACAGCGCCTTTTGATCCGGAAGGTAGCCGCGTTCATAGACGAACGAGTGCGGGACAATTGGACGGTGAAGCAGCTTGGGGAGCAGTTTAATTTGAACGCCAGCTATTTGAGCGTGCTGTTTAAGAAAGAAATGGGCAAAACGATTTCCGAATACGTTCAAGAAACCCGCATCCGGCAGGCCAAGGAACTGCTGAGCGACCCGAACATTAAAGTTTACGAGGTGGCGGATCGCGTAGGGATCCAGACTTCCGCTTATTTTACCTATCTGTTCAAGAAGCTGGTAGGCTGCACCCCTCAGGAGTTCCGAGATTATCGATAATCAAAAAAGGCATATCCCGTTATCAATCGGAACATCGTTGCATAGAACCCCGCAAGGTTCGACCTTATAATGGGGGCGAATAAGCGGAGAAGGGGTGGAGTTGAATGACCATAAACGGACCTATCACGGAAAAAGTTCGCTTCTGGGCGGAATCAGATACGCATAGGCATTTGGATAACGGGCTTGGCCGCTTAAGCTTTGATCTGGCCGGCGGCACCTTTGCCTGGACCTGCCGCGAAGCGCTGGTTTGGCAAGAGATTCGCAGCGCGTATCGGTGGCAGGGGAGGGAATACCATACCGGTCAGTATGAACACCATGAAGTGATCGGGGAGCCGAAGGAGCTGAACGATGCTTTTGGGTATGGCCTGCAGGTGGGGATTCGTCATGAAAAACCGGGGTTACCGAAGTTGGAGCAGTATTTTTACCTTTATGAGCAGCAGCCTTTCTTCTTGATTCGGGTCGTTGTGGCAGGGGAGGCGGGGCTGAAGCTAAACCGCATTGCGGTGCTGCAGTCCGCCAAGCTGGATTTCGAAAAAGCCGATGGCAACGGGGAGGACCAACTGCATGCCCTGCGCATCCCCTACGACAACGATAAATGGGTGCGTTACATCGCGAAGCCGCTGCCTTGGGAGACGGAAAGCTATGAAGCGGCAGCGTTGTTTTATCCGGGCAGCCGGCGGGGCTTCGTTACAGGCTCGGTGTCCCATGATGTTTGGAAAACGGGCATCCGCATCCGAAGCGAACGGGCTGGCAAGCTGGACGAGTTCGAGCTGTATGCCGGGGCAGCGGGCGTGATGACGCGGGATACGCAGCCGCACGGGTATGTGCACGGGCCGCGGGTCGAATCCCCGCTGGTGTTTGCGGGATACTACGACGATTACCGCGAGGGGCTGGAGGCATATGGCCGTGCTAACGCGGCGGTGGAGCCGCCGCTGAAGTGGGAAGGCGGCGTGCCGTTTGGCTGGAACAGCTGGTCGGCGGCGATGAGTACGCTGGATTACGAGTTGTATACGTCAACTAGTGATTTTCTGAAACGCGAGGTGCAGCCGCTGGGCTTTGAGAGCGGGGAGACGCTCTATATCAACTTCGACGCCTTCTGGGACCGGCTGACGGCGGAAGAGATGGCGGATGCGCTGCGCCGGGTGCGGGAGAACGGGCACAAGCCGGGCACGTATTGGACGCCGTTTGCGTTCTGGGGCAGTCCGGAGCAATTCAGCCGGGAAGTGGAGGGCACAAACGGCAAGTATACGTACGGCGAGATCCTGCTTCGCGATGCAGAAGGGGAGATCGTAGCCGACATTGCCGGCGGTTTGGCGATTGATCCAACGCATCCGGGGGCGCTGCAGCGGATCGATTGGTTTACGGAGAAGATCATTCGCGAAGGCTTCGAATACGTGAAGCTCGACTTCATGGCGCACGGGGCGCTGGAAGGGAAGCATTATGACCCTTCGATCACAACCGGCATCGCTGCTTACCGCCACGGCTTATCTTATCTGGCGTCGAAGCTGTCGCCGGAGGCGGTCGGACGGCCGTTTTTTATCAATCTGTCAATTGCACCGCTGTTTCCGTACGCTTTTGCCCATAGCCGCCGCATTTCCTGCGATGTATTTGGGCAGATCGGGGATACGGAATATTTGCTGAATTCATTGACTTATGGCTGGTGGATGAATGACCGCTTGTACCGATTTAACGACCCGGACCATACGGTACTGTACAAAAGCTTCAATCAGGAAGAGACAGCCTGGCACGAAGGGCGCAGCCGGCTGACGGCGTCGGTCATCGCCGGAACGCTGCTGCTGCTTGGCGACGACTTCCGTAAGGAAGGAGCGGCAGAACGCGCCAAAGCATGGCTTGGCAACCGCGCGGTGATGGACGTCGCTCGTTTGGGGCAAACCTTCCGCCCGTTGGAGTGGGGCTTTGGTGATCGGGCAGCCGATGTATTCGTGCTGGAAGCTCTCGCTTCAGAGACAACCGGCGGCAATGCGCTGTATGTGGCGGTGTTTAACTTCGACGGGACGAGGGGAGCCCGAAAGACGGTATCTCTGGCGCGTGCGGGTCTCGATCCGAAGGTGCTGTACAAGGTTGATGATTTGTGGGAAGGCACGGAACATGAAACCGCAGGTGAGTTGGTCGTTGACCTGAAACCGGCGGAAGCGAAACTATTTAAACTCAGCGGACGGTGATCTGAACATGGCAATTTGGGTGGATGAACAAAATCGATTATTTGCGTTGCAAACCAACGGCAGCTCCTACGTGTTTGGCCTGAATGAGAAGGGCCGGCTACAGCATTTGTATTGGGGAGCGCCGATCGATCCGGCAGAGGCATTGCCGCTGCTGGGGACGCGGGGGCATAGCTCCTTCGACGCGGAGATCGAACGGGAAGCGGAGGAGTACAGCTTCTGGGGCGGTGTCGGGTATGTTGAGCCGTCGCTGAAAGTGACTTGGCCGGATGGGGTGCGTGATTTTTGCCCGAAATATATCGGGTGCCGGGTCGATCAGCAAAATGGGAAAGATACGCTAACGCTGACGTTTCAAGATGAGGTGTATCCGTTTGAGGTTCGCTTGAGCTATGCGGCTATTGCCGAGCACGACGTGCTGGAGCGGTCCGCCAGCTTCGTGAATTTGGGAAGCGAGCCGGTGCTCCTGGAGACGACACAATCGGCTGCCTGGACGATGCCGGCGCTGCGGGACTATCGGTTTACGCATGTCACCGGGAAGTGGGCGGGTGAGTTCCAGCTGCGACGTACTTTCTTATCCGAAGGCAAAAAGGTCCTGGAATCGCGGCGCGGCTTCACCGACGGCCATGCCAATCCGTGGTTTGCCGTCGATGACGGGACGGCGGCGGAGGACCGCGGCGACGTCTGGTTCGGGGCGCTGGCGTGGAGCGGTAACTGGAAGATCGTCGCCGAACAAACCGCGTTTGGTCACGTTCGCGTCACTGGCGGCATCCACGACTTCGATAGCACGTGGCTGCTTGGCCCCGGCGAGACGTTTGCCGCGCCGATGTTTGTCGGCGGTTATAGCGCCGCCGGGTTCGGCGGGATGAGCCGGAAGCTGCATCGCTATCAGCACGATTACGTGCTGCCGAGCCGGGAGCCGCGCAAGGTGCTGTACAACTCCTGGGAAGCGACGTATTTCGATGTGAACGCCCAGGATCAAATGGCGTTAGCGGAGCGTGCGGCCAAGCTCGGCGTTGAGCTGTTCGTCGTTGACGACGGCTGGTTTGGGGCGCGCAACCACGATCGGGCCGGGTTGGGCGACTGGGTCGTCAACCGGGAGAAGTTCCCGAACGGGCTTGGCGAGCTGATCGATCGGGTGCATGCGCTTGGCATGGAGTTCGGAATCTGGGTGGAGCCCGAGGCGGTGAACCCGGACAGCGACCTGTACCGGAGTCATCCGGATTGGGTGTACCATTTCCCGACGCGGGGACGGACGGAGCTGCGCAACCAGCTGCTCTTAAACATCTCCAAGCCGGAGGTCAAAAACTACATCCTGGAGTTCATGACCGATCTGCTTAGCCAGCATCAAATCAAGTTCATTAAATGGGACATGAACCGGACGGTGACGGAGCCGGGGATGAAGGATCATCCGCTGAACCGCCAGAAGGAGATTTGGATTCGGCACGTGCAAAGCCTGTATGAGATCTGGGCCGAGCTGCGCCGGCGTTTCCCGCACGTGGAATTTGAGACTTGTGCGGGCGGGGGATCGCGCATCGACCTCGGCATTTTCCGCTATGCCGACCAGGCTTGGCCCAGCGATAATACCGATGCCTTCGACCGGCTGAGCATTCAGGAGGGCTTCTCCTATGTGTATGCGCCGAAGATGATGACCTGCTGGGTGACGGAGTCCCCTACCGGGATGAACCGCCGCGTCCTGTCGCTGCCGTACCGGTTCCACAGTGCGATGATGGGGACGCTGGGCATCGGTGCGAACCTGAACCATTGGAGCGACGCGGAGCTTGAGGAGGCCGCCGGGTTCGTCCGGCAATACAAAGCGATCCGTCCGCTGGTGCAGTTCGGCGATCAGTACCGGCTGGATGCGCTGAGCCACCTGGGCGTGACGGCGGTCCAATACGTGGATAAGGCCCGCGGGGACAGCGTGCTGCTGGCGTTCCTGCATTCGCAGCGGCTGGGCGATCGCCTGCCTCGCTTGCGCCTGCAAGGCCTCGCGCCGGACAAAGCCTACGCGATCGAAGGGCTGCCCGGCACCTGGAGCGGCCGCAGCCTGATGCAAATCGGCATCGAGCTCCCGCTGCGCGGCGACTTCGACAGCGTGCTGTACCGGATTCGCGAAGCGTAGTGCGCGACCGAAACCCCAGCCGATAGAGGTTGGGGGTTCTTTACGTTGCCTATTTAGCGGTAAAAATGTCCCTTATTTTCCACTCCACCTTGGAAATCGAGGAAATAAGGGACTTTTATGGTGCTATTTTGCAGAGAGAGCGACGAAATGGCGGAATTTCGACCAGCATCCGGAGAATAACGCCCTTTTTGGTCGTTATTTTCTGATATCTAGCCGATGAAGCCGCAATAACGGTAAAAAATTCCGCTATTCCCGCTGAAAGGAAAATTTTTCTTGCCATACTCCCCAATTTAAGCCGGCGTTCGAAGAGATGATCCGCAGCTTCTCGGCTTCATAAACTGATGTGGTTGTTTTTTTGAAGCACGATAAGCTATTTTAGAGGTAACTTATCAGATGAATCGGTGAACAAGGAGGGATGGATGATGCGGCAGGTGGATCTATCGGAAATGATTCGCCCGGCAAGCCGACGGAAGCAAAAGGAGATCATCCGTACTTCGGTATCTTTAAAGCCTGCGCGATTGGAGGCCGAAATCAAGCTGTTAGCACGAAGCGTGAGAAGCCGATTTTTGAAGAGTCTTTCGGAAGGACGCATTCAAATCAACAGCGAGCGAGAATGGACCTTACGCTAAAAACCGGGGAGGGACGTTAGTGTCTACCATATGGGAAAGTGAAGGGTTTCGGGAAAAATTGATCGAGGTAAAAAAATCAGCCCCAAGCGGCATAAACCACTTGGGGCCGATCTTTTTTTCGGATCGTGTCCGAGACTTACCGGATCACGATTTTGTGAACCACGCTGTTCACCGCGCCGGCGTCATCGGTCACCGTCAAGGTGACGGTGTACGATCCAGCAGCGGAGAAGCGGTGTTTGACTTTGGGGCCGAGCTCGGTGCCGCCGTCGCTGAATGACCAGCTGTAGCGGACGATGCGGCCGTCGGCATCCGAGGAGGCGGAACCGTCAAAGTCAATTTGCTTATTCTTGGCCGCACGCTCCACGGCATGAATGACGGCTACCGGCAGGACGTTTGGCGTATTTCCGGGATCCTCGCCCGGATTTTCACCCGGCGCGCTGACGAACAAACGGCCCGGCGCTTGGAAATCGCCGCTGTTTCCAGCCGCATCGCGAACTGTAACCACGATCACGCCGCCTTCCAAGACAAGCGAGGCAGGTGTCGTGTACGTTCCTTCATAGTGCCCTGGTTCAGTTTCCGTCATCGAAATTCCGTTGCTCGAACCGCCCGATAACGATAACGGCAGTTCGATGCGGAACGAAGCCGTCAGCCCTGGAACGCTGTCAAAGGATACCGTCACCGCTTCACCTGCTGTTAAATGAACATCCTCTGCCGGTGTCAGATTAGTGATCTCCGGCAGCTCGGTATCCACGTAGACCGTCCGAGTGACCGTGGTTTCGTTTCCGGCGTGGTCCGTCGCGGTTACGGTGATCAGATTCTCACCGGCATTAATCAACATACGGTACGCGAACGCGCCGCTGCCTTCCAGCGGAACTTCTTGTCCGTTTACGGTCAGCTTGTTGATGAACTCATCAAGCGCAGAACCCGTCACGTTCAGCACTTCCGAATTGGTTCGGAAGCCGTCCACCGGTGAAACTATTTCGAGTTCCGGAGCGGTGGTGTCCAGTGTAATTGTGACTGGCAGTGAACGATCTGTTGCTTTTCCGTTCACGATGACTTCGGCGGACAACGCGTTGGCTCCGTCATGAAGCTCGATCGGCAGACTGAATTGTCCGTTTTCAACCGTAGTTTCACCCGCCAGCTCGGTGCCGTTGTACACCTTCACCTGAGCGTCGTTGGCTGGAGAGGTTCCGGTCACGGTAAAGGTAGATTGATTCGTATAAGAGCCGTCCTCCGGCGACGTAATGACCGGCGCGTCCACCGGGTAACGCACGATGGCACGAATCATGAAGTTGCCTTGTGCTTGTTCCGCCAAGCTCCACGCCCCATTGATTCGATTCCAGCTGCGACGGGCGTTCGGGCTGGATTCGTCGGCTGCAAGCCCCGGAGCGTTTGTTCCGGCCAAGGTTTGAATGTACACGATGTAGAAGTCGCCTTCGACAGTGACCGGTTCCGGCAGCTCGAGCACGGTCCATTGGTCATTACGCAATGCGGTACCGTCAAAAGGACCGGCTACTTGCCGACCTGGCGCTCCGTCAGGGCCGGATGCGTCGTAAACGGCGTATTGGAACTCGGTTCCGCCCGGAACAGGCCATTCGGTATTCCAGAATCGGATCGATGCGCCGGTGACTTGCACCGCGCCGGCTTCCGGCGTCATGCGTACCGCCCAGGCGTTGTTTGCCGCGTTGAAGGCCCAAGCATTTTCCGGCGTGCCATCATCGTAGGCGATTTCGCCCGGCAAGCCCACAAACGGCCTGAGCGCCAACGAGCCGTCGGCTGTACCGTTCGGCGGTACCGTAACGGTTAACGTATTCGCGTAATAATCGGCCGCTCTTGCCGACAAGGTATAGGTGCCTTCCAGAAGCTCTAATGAGAAGCTGCCATCAGCCCCGGTGATTTGCGGTGCAACCATCGCATCTTCATGCACCATTACCGTTGCGCCTTCAATCGGCTCCCCAGTACGTTCATCGGTAATCGTTCCGGTGAGCGTACCTTTCGGAATCGGCTGCAGGGTGAAGTTGACCTTGGCGTTTACCTGATCGGCGATGGTCACATTGGCCGTTTGCGGATAATAGCCGTAGGCTTCCGCTTTCAGCGTGTAATCCCCAGCAACATGATTCAAGCTGTAGCGTCCGGTGGCTGGATCGGTTTTTACAGAGCGCCCGGTTTCCACCACCGTCACGGTTGCGCTGGCCGGCAGGCTGCTGATGCCGATGTCACCGGCTGGCTTCGCTTGTTTCACCTGCTGCTCGAATTCGGCCTTGCTTGTGCGGGTCAGCTTGTAGGCCGGCCCGGATTTTACGGCCTTGTCCGTTTTTGCTCCGGCTTCGCCAAGCACGTTTTGCGTCACCTGATCTTCCGGTGTATTTACGCTAAGCACCTGAACGTTGTCGATGTACCAGCCGGCTTTCACAACGCTGCCGTCCGTCGTTAAACGGAACCGCACCTGAACTTGCTCTCCGACATAATCTTCGAGATCGTAATAAGCGGTGCTCCAAACCTTGCCATTGGTGCTATGTGAAAATTTGCCCAGCTCGTTCCATGTCGTTCCGCCGTCGGAGCTGATTTCCACATAACCGTTATCATAATTGGTTTCAATTTCAAACCAATGATCAAACACAAGGGTAGCATTATCGACGGTGCTCAAATCGATCGTCGGGGAGATGAGCGAAGCATTTGTTCCATTCTCATAGTTGCTGTCGAGATCGGTTCCCCATACGTTTGGCTCGGAGACAGCGCTAGCCGGACCGGGTTCCACCGGGGTGCCGCGTTCCCATTCGTCCCGCGTGCCGCTGTGCGTCCAGCCGTTATCGCTGCTGCCGTCAAAGTTATCACTGAATACCGTCACCGGACGTACAACTGTCAGCTCCAGCTCATTGGATTTAGGGCCTTCGTTGTCACTGTAATCCGTAGCGGTGACCGCATAATAATAGGTATGATCCGTTTCAGTTGTTGTGTCGGTAAATTCCGTTTGGCCGCTTGTACCGATCACCTCATAACCGGAGCCCGAAGTGGTCGAGCGGTACACCGTGTACAATTTCACGTCCTCATCGGCGGACGGAGACCAGGACAACTCGGCACTGCCGGCAAAGTTCACGGAGCCGGTCAGATCGGCAGGTGCTTCAGGTGCGGTGGCGTCAGGTACTTGCAGGGACAGATCGTCCAGGTACCAACCGGCCTTATGCACGGAGCCGTCGCTGGTCAGTCCAAACTGCAGGTAAACTTGCTCACCGGCATAGTCGCGCAGGTCCAGGTATTGTGTTTTCCAGCCGTCGCTTGTGCCAGTGAATTCCGCTACCGGTACGAACGCGTAATCGGTGTCTAAAGAAGCGATATACACCGTGCCGATATCGTAGCCCTCCTCAAGGTCATACCAATGCTTAAAAGAGAGCAATGCCCCTTGCGGACTATCGGTCAAATTGATCGGCGGCATAAGCAGATACGAATTGCTGTTGGGGGCGTAGGTGCCGGTCAGATTGCTGGCGTACACCTTCTCACCGGAGTAGGCGCTGCCCGGTCCGCTGACTGGCGTTCCCCAAGCCCAAGTGTTGCCGGCTCCGCCAGACTGGAATCCGATGGGTTCCGACTCGAAATCTTGCAAATATCCGGGCTCGATCCCGGCTGACACCGTCACAGAATAGTGCTCGCTGTCAAATCCGTTATTGCCGTAATCATTCACGTGAATATAATATTCAAGGCCGGCTGTTCCGATCAGGAAAGCGGGGATGATGGCTTCATATACGCCATCCTTCTCGTTTCCGGATACCCGTGTGGCCGGAATATATAAATAATGGCTGGTTCCAGCTTCTTTCGCATAAAAATCGACCGACGTGACCGCCACCTCGTCGCTGACACGGGCGGATAATGTCAAATCAAAGCCTTCATATATTAAGGTAGGCGGCGTATGCTCTAGGACCGGTTCGTCCAAGTCTTCTCCGCCGGTCACCACGCGACCGGAGACGCTGCCGATCCCTTGGAGAACAGAGCCTACGGCGTTCAACGCATTTACAATGCCGTATCCATACCCGTTATTAGGGACTGTCTCATACTCGGCGTCTGTCCGCGGTGTGGCCGTGCTGGTCAGGATTTCCTCCAGCTGGTCTACCGTGAGGGAATGGTTGGCCTGCAGCAGCAAGGCAGCGATGGCTGTCGTATGCGGGCCTGCCATCGAGGTGCCGTCCCAGCCGCCTTCATAGGCACCACCGGGAACGGAGGACCGAATGTTGACCCCCGGTGCGGAAACTTCCGGTTTAATTTCACCGTAAGGCGAAGGTCCACGCAAAGAGAAATCCGCCAAATTCCCGTTGATGTCCGTAGCACCGGTGGCAAACGCTTCAGGATAGTTAGCTGGCGCAGCTACCGAACCGGGACCGCCGGGGTTGAAGATATCGGTGTTGCCCGCCGAGAACTCAGGGAAGATTTGCGCGCTTCTCCAAGCTTGTACGATCGGGCGGAACCATTCATCAATACCGGGGCCTCCTCCCCAGGAATTGTTCACCACGTCCGGAGCCAGCTCCGGATGCAGATTCCCTTCGGCATCCACCGGGGCGAGCAACCATTGGCCGCCGTCCAGAATGATGGCATCCGTGGTGGAGGGGTTAAAGATACGGACTGCGATCCATTTCGCCCCAGGCGCGACGCCGATCTGGTTCGAGCCGTCCGGCTCCGAACCAACCATCGTTCCCATGGTGTGCGTGCCGTGGCCGTGGCTATCGGTAGGCAGCGAAGCATGGCTGTGCGGATCATACCAGCTGAGTTCGGGATTCACGATATTGCCCGAAGCATCAAGGGCCCGCCATTTGCTCCGTAGAGCCGGGTGGTTGTAATCTACCCCGGTATCGAGGTTAGCTACAACGATGCCGGTGCCGTCGATGCCCATATTCCACACCTCGGGGGCATTGACCTGGGCGATGTTCCACTCGACGCTGCTTGGAGTAACGTCGGAGGGAGCTTGACTTGTGCCGCCCAGCGAAGAAGAAATTTCGTCGGCCGGTTTCACGGCAGGCTCTGCAGCCGCATCTTTGTGGATTTCAACCTTTTGCAGATGTCGTTCTTCATTCGGCAGAATTTTCTCCACTTCGGGGAAAAGGGCGATTTGCTCCAGTACTTCTTTCGAGCTTGTCACCGCCATGGCATTTACGATAAAGTAGCTTTTGTAGTCTTTCACCTCTCCGGATTGCTGGGCTTTCCGCAAGTATTCCTCCAGCGCATATTGGGTGCGGGAGGCCGTTTCGCGCAGGGCGCTGACAACGGAAGTCCGTACGGACAGCTTCGCGGCGGAAGGAGTGGATTTCTCCAGCTGGGCTTTCTGAAGAGCCAGCTTGGCGACCGAAGTTGTATCGGTCTGCTCCTTGAGTTTGACCAGGTAGGTGACGAAGTCGTCTTGCTTAAACTGGGTCTGCAATTTAGCGTCGATCTTGGCTTCGGCCACTTGGGGCGCGGTCGATCTCAGGCTGCTTTGTCCCGATACGCTGCTGCTGCTGGCGGAGGCGACGGGAACGAGAGTTAACGCAAGAAGGATCGACATGCCAAGCGAGAAAGGTTTGCGAAATCTCTTGAGACTTATCAACTTCTTCACTCCCTTTGATTAAGTTTTAAGCCCAACATCCATCCTGTGACGGCCGCCCGGAGAAACGAATAGCTGAGTCCGGACGCATTACGCCTGACAAAAATTGAAGCAAGTGCCTCTTGGGTACATCACCTCCTTCATGTAAAATAGTGGAAGCGGGTGTAAGTAAGTCATGGTGGATGTGGATGTGAGTTGAAGCCAATGCTGTGGAGAGAATCGTTTTAGTTTAGCAGGGGTCATAGAGTGAAGATAAGTTAACACGGAGCGCACCTTATTTTTCAACAATTCATAAAATAAGGTAAAATCTGGGGTTGTTACGGACAGTATATATCTGTAAAATCAGGTATACAAGTGGGTGGATGAGTAAAATATACATATTTTCTTATAAAAATAGGAAAAAATAACTAGAATTCAACGTGAACCACCGGAATTTATGTAAGATATCTTGACATCTTGCTGGCTTCGGTTTACATTAAGCACAAATTCATATCGGCGAATGAGGATGATGGGAGAGTCCGCGGGCTGATCCGAAAAGGGACGCCAGCTTAGCGGCACCGAAGGAGCAAGGGCCGGTCCTGCAGCCGGCAGCCGAATCTCTCAGGTACAAGGACCATGATCGGACGCCACTCTGGAGAGAGCGAACAGCCACCCAAGAGGTACATGGACCCGGATGTTAAGTTGAACCGGGAACATTAAACTTTCAGGTAACGGGGACAGAGCGAAAGGCAGCAGCCTTTTTGCTCTGTCTCTTTTTCGTCATAGAAAAAATGAGGGGAAGATGTAGCGATGCGATTTAAAAGCGTATTTTCTATTATCGGTCCGGCGATGATTGGGCCTTCCAGCTCACATACGGCCGGGGCTGTACGGATTGGACGATTTGCCCGTCAGCTGCTCGGAACCGCGCCGGTCAAGGCGGAGATTTGTTTCTACGGCTCCTTTGCCGAAACGTACAGCGGGCACGGTACCGATCTGGCCATCGTTGGCGGCATTCTGGATTACCGTACGGACGACGAGCGAATCCGCCAGTCGATGCAGGACGCTGAAAAGCAGGGGATTGAGGTGGTGTTTGCCACCGGAGTCCTGCCTGGGGCCCATCCGAATACGGTAAAAATAAAACTAACCCGCCAAGACGGAAGTCATATCGAGGTCATGGGGGCATCCATTGGCGGAGGGACGATCGTCATTCGCAACATCGACGGTTTTGAGGTGAAATGCTCAGGCGAGCTGCCGACGCTGGTCATCTCCCACGCAGACCGGCAAGGGGTACTGGCAGGGATTACGGCCTTGTTCAGCCGGGAGAACGTCAATATCGGCTACATTATTACCGATCGGAAAGGGCGGACCGCTGAGGCACTGACTGTTGTGGAAGCCGATTCGTCCATTCCGCCGGAATTAGTGGAGGCGATCCGTGCGTTGGAGCATGTCAGCCAAGTGTCCTATATTGATCTGACGAAGTAAAATGAGGAGGGAGCACGATGCGTTTTAAAAATTTACGTGAGCTGGCCCAGCTCTGTGAGCGGGAATCTCGCACGATTTCCAGCATTATGATTCAGGACCAGGTGGAAGAGAGCGGGCAATCGGAGGAAGAAATTTTGGCCGCCATGAACGAATACTACCAAATCATGAAAACGGCGGTGCATAAGGGGCTGACGGAGGATATCGTCTCCACAAGCGGGCTGACCGGCGGCGATGCCAAAAGGGTGGAGGCTTACCGCAATCGCAGTGAGACCTCGGTTGGTGACATCGCATGTCAGGCCATGGCTTATGCGCTGGCCGTGTCCGAGGTGAACGCTTCGATGGGCCGGATCGTCGCCACGCCGACGGCGGGCTCGTGCGGCATCATCCCCGGCGTGTTCGTCAGCGCCCAAGAGCGCTTCGGCTGGGAGGATGAGCATCTTGTGCGCGGGTTGTTTTGCGCGGGGGCCATCGGGTACGTGATCGCCAACAACTCGTTTATTTCCGGTGCAGAAGGGGGCTGCCAAGCAGAAATCGGATCGGCGATTGGGATGGCGGCCGGTGCAATGGTTGAGCTACGCGGTGGGACGCCGGAGCAGGCGGTGCACGCCGTTGGCCTCGCGTTAAAGAACACGCTGGGGTTGATCTGTGATCCCGTTGGCGGTCTCGTCGAAATTCCTTGTATCGTGCGTAACGGCTTTGGGGCGGTGAATGCGCTGGCTGCCGCCGATATGGCCTTGGCCGGTGTGCGCAGTGCGATCCCGTCGGACGAAGTCATCGACGTGATGCTGGAGGTGGGCTCGGCGATGCCCAGCCGCCATCGCGAAACCGCGCAGGGCGGGCTGGCACAAACGCCTACCGGCCGCAAAATCATGAAGGAGCTGCGAAGCCGGAAGAAGTAGAAGGAGTTGCTCCAAAGGTTTTCTTTTTTCAGAGGTAGGGTATGGATTTTGACGGTCGATGACCGAACCCACTTTGCGGGAAGCGACCATCGCGAGGATCGAGCCCGGGAAGATGACCAGTCCGGCATGGCTGGCGGTTAATCCGAAGCGATGCACTAAAATTTGCGGCAGCAAAAACAAGGTGGCAAAGCTGCCAGCGATACGGCCGACATGATCAAGGCCATCGCTTTGCCGCGCCGCTGGATCGGAACGTAACGGGATAACGTAACCATCGACAACGAAACGACCGCTCCGGCACCGGATGCTTGCACGACGCGAACGGCGAGCAGAATCCAGAAGCTCGGGCTAAACAACCCGGCGACGGCGGCGAGGCCTAGTGTTGTTCGAAAATTATCGAACGATTGAAATATATCATGCCTTACCTTATGATATAAATAGGGGAGAATGAATTCATCACGAAATTTAGATATAAAGGAGTTTTCCTTATGAAGGTTCTATATCACCCCGAACGGGATGAAATCCAATTGTCTTCCGTGTTGTACGCTTTAAGTGACCCGATTCGGCTTAGCGTTGTGGCGGAAATGCGCCGCTGCGGCGAACAGCCTTGCAATTATTTCGAGGTTCCCATCGCCAAATCGACGTTGTCGCACCATATCCGGACGCTGCGGGAAGCCGGCGTCATATCGACCCGGATCCAAGGCACGCAGCGGTTTATTTCGTTGCGGGAAGTGGATTTGGAGTCCCGCTTCCCAGGTTTGCTGACCTCGATCTTGGAGGCTTATGAGAAAACAGAACATAAAGAGCTAAACGTCAAATCGAAGTAAGATGATAAGCTGATCGTTAAAATAATACGAATATCCGATTAGGTAGAGACTTGAGCTATAAATCGGAGCCAAGGGGGAGCGTACCCGTGTTGAATATTGATCTCTCAGGACAAATCGCGCTGATTACCGGAGCAACCGGCCAGTTAGGTCGGGTGATCACCCGGACATTGTCCGATTGCGGAGCAAAGGTAGTTATTCATTATGTGAATAACGAAGCCAAAGCCAGGGAATTATTTCAAGAGATCACTGCGGCCGGAAGAGAGGCCTTGATCGTACAAGGCGACATTACGAAGGAAGCGGATATCCAAGCAATCCAAGCGAAGGTTACGGCGGAACTTGGCGATCCGGACATCGTTGTTGCCAATGCCGTGGTGCAATATAACTGGACTTCGGTTCTGAAGCAACCAGCGGAAGACTACGTGAGCCAGTTTGAATCCTGTGTTCTGCAGAGTGTGTTCCTGGCCAAGGCATTTATTCCTGCGATGATGGACAAAAGAAAGGGGCGCTTTATCGGAATTAATACCGAGTGCGCTATGCAGAACTTCCCCAACCAGTCGGCGTATACGGCAGGGAAAAGAGGCATGGACGGCGTTTACCGCGTCCTGGCTAAAGAGGTTGGGGAGTACGGGATAACCGTAAATCAGGTCGCCCCGGGCTGGACGATCAGCGATCGCGACCGTGAACTGACGGATCGGAATGATACAGCTTATATTACTGGAGTTCCGCTGAAGCGGCGGGGAGAAGATCAAGATATTGCCAATGCGGTGGCGTTCCTGGCTTCTGATTTAGCTGGTTTTATCACAGGAGCGTACCTCCCGGTGACCGGTGGAAATGTCATGCCGGCCATCTAGGCCCATGACGACGACCAAGCTCTCGGGCAAGCAAGCCACCCCGAAGGCATACCTATCGGTACTCGGCCTGTGCTGGCTTGCGCTTGGATCGAGCGCCGCGGTACACCGCAGCCTTTGGGCATAGAGCTGCCGGTTGAAGCTGCATTGCCGGACTTAGACAGCGGGCTTCAGGAGGAGATCGGCCTGCTGCTGGCGCGTAAGCGGAGCGGAGCCCATCCGGAGCCTGAGCCGTGTCTTCTGCGAGTAGACAGCTATTTGTCCGACCGGATAGAAAAATTTGAGCAACTCGCATCGACCTGGGAATCCCAAAGCCCAAATACGGCCCCGGCTTTGTCATGTTGGATGAAGTGTTCATTTCTGTCCTGCAGGAAGTGTGGAACATGAGATTAGGGTAAGAACCGCTAAGGGAGTCTTGGCGGTTCTTTCTTTTTTCTCTTTTATAATAAACTTGAAAAATTAGTGACACAGATGCATAAATGGTCTATAATCAACGGAAGAAAGCATAATGTAACAGAATGATCAAATAAGTAATACAGTTGCCGGAGTGAGAGGAGGGACGCTTATCATCACGTTGGAGCATGTCAGCAAGACGTACAGCTTGCGAAACGGGCGATTTGAAGCGTTGCGCAATGTCTCCCTGCAGATCCCGGAAGGCACCATCCACGGCATTATCGGGCCCAGTGGGGCAGGAAAATCAACGCTGCTGCGAATGATGAACGCTCTGGAGCTGCCGGATCAAGGGAAAGTGACGGTTCTGGGCCAGGAGCTCACTGCGCTCCCTGAAACTGCGCGGCGCGAGGTGCGGCGCTCGATCGGCATGATCTTTCAGCAGTTCCACCTGCTGAATAACCGGACGGTCAGTGGGAACGTGTCGGTACCGCTGGAGCTCGCCCGCTTGCCCAAGAAGGAGCGCGCCGAACGCGTGCGGGAATGTTTGCGTTTCGTCGGCCTGGAGGACAAGGCCGGCCAATATCCGGCTTCCCTCAGCGGGGGGCAGAAGCAGCGGGTGGCGATTGCACGGGCGCTGGCGAGCCGGCCAAGCATCCTGCTGTGCGATGAGCCGACCTCCTCGCTGGACCCGAAAACCACGGCAGAGATTCTCGAGGTGCTGCTGCATATCCACCGGACATTAGGGATGACGATCGTGATCGTCACGCATGAAATGGACGTGGTGCGCAGCATTTGCCAAGGGGTTTCGGTGATGGAAGAGGGCCGGATCACCGATGCGTTTACGCTCCAGCGGAACGATGCGGAAGTGGGCACCGCCGCAATGGCTGGTTACCACGCTTCGTATCGGGAGCAGTTGCTTGGCGGGATGGAGGTGTAAGGGCGTTGGATTTTCTCATGATGATGTGGGATGGTTTCGTCCAGTATCGCAGTCAAATTGGCGAAGCGATCGGCGAGACCTTCGTGATGGTTGGGATCGCGCTGCTGGCGGCCTTACTGATTGGCTTGCCCCTAGGTACAGCCTTGTATCTGACCGGTAAAGGCCAGCTATATGAGCACTCCCTGAGGTACGGCCTGCTAAACGGGATCGTGAACGTCGTTCGCTCTTTTCCGTTCCTGCTGTTGGTGGTGTTTATGATTCCGCTCACCCGCCTGATCGTTGGCACGGCGATCGGGACGCTGGCCGCCTCGATTCCGCTGGCCGTTGTGGCAATCGCTATTTATGCGCGGTTTGTCGAGCAATCGCTGCTGGAGGTGCCGCGCGGCGTAATTGAATCGGCACGGTCCATGGGGGCGTCCAAGCTGCAGATCATCACGAAATTTTTGTATGTAGAAGCCCGTCCCGGCCTGGTGTTGGGGTTAACTTCCTCGACGATCAGCTTCATTTCCTTTTCGACGGTCATGGGTGTGGTCGGCGGCGGAGGGGTTGGCGATTTTGCCATCCGTTACGGTTATCAGCGGTTCGAAACCGAGCTGATGGCTGTGGTGATTGTGCTGATGGTAATTTTGGTACAAGGAATTCAATTTATAGGAAATGCGTTGTCCCGATGGTTGGATAAACGCTAACAATGGAGGGAGAAACCATGCTGAAAACAGGAAAATGGATCATGTCGCTCGTAGTTCTGATGTTGGTGCTGAGCGCTTGCGGCAATAACAGCAATACCTCGAATAACGGAACAGGTGTGGAAGCACCGGCAGCGGCGGATACGGAGACGACAGAGAACGGAACCGCGGAAACTACACTGAAGGTAGCTTCGTTGATTCCGCCGATGACGGACATCCTGGAGCTGATCAAACCGCAGCTGAAGGAAGAGGGCATCAACCTGGAAGTTGTGATCTTGTCCGACAATGTGCAGCCAAATGATGCGCTGGCGAACAAGGAAGTGGATGCGAACTTCTTCCAGCACGTCCCTTGGATGGAGGAGTACAATAAAAACAAAAACGCCAACCTCGTTCCGGTTCAGCCGGTGTATCATGCGGTATACGGCGCTTACTCCAAACGTTATAAATCCATGGAAGAGCTCCCGGACGGAGCAACGATCGTGATCGCAAACGACGCGTCTAACGGAGGACGCTCCCTTGACATGCTGGACAAAGCCGGCGTGATCAAGCTGAAGGAAGGCGTAGGGATTAACGGGACTCTTGCGGATATCGTAGAGAACAAGCATAACTATAAATTCGAGGAAGTTGACCTGCTCATGCTGGCCCGGATGCTGGACGATGCCGATTTGGTGCTGATGACCCCGGCTTATGCCAGCCCGCTGGGACTTACGCCGAAGAAGGATGCCTTGCTGACGGAAACCGTCGAATCGGCATTTGCAATCACTTTGGTGGCTCGTGAGGACAACCGTGATTCCGAGCCGATTCAGAAGCTGGCAAAGGCGATTTCCAGTCCGGAGGTCAAGAAGTTTCTCGAGGACAATTACGACGAGATTGCGATTCCGGCGTTCTAATTCAGTGTCCTGACACGAAATCTCGACACGGCGCCTTGCTGATCGGAATAGGTCAAACTTCCCTCTTCATAGGATGATGTTAGAATGATCCATATGGAGGAGGGGAGTCGATGCAGGTTCATATCGTCCAGCCAGGCCAAACGACGTATAGTATCGCACAAGCCTATGGCGTACCTTATGAGGATATCGTTGAAGCCAATGAATTGCCGAATCCGGAACAGCTCGTGGTTGGACAAACCTTGGTCATCCCGATCGTCGGCAGCTATTATTGGGTTCGGCCTGGGGACAGCTTATGGTCGATCGCCCAGCGATTTGGATTAAGTTATCAAGAGTTAGCCCGCGTTAACGCCATTAGCGTAGAGCGCCCCCTTTCGATCGGGTTTCGGCTGTACATTCCGCCGCGGCCGCGAAGAAGCGCTGAATTTAACGCTTATGTAGAACCGCGCGGCGGAACGGTTTCTCCGGCGCTGGAGGAAAGTGCGCGGGAAGCAGCGCAGCACCTGACATACCTGGCTCCGTTTAGCTTCCTAGCGCAACGGGACGGCTCGCTTCGAGAGCCTCCGCTAAATCAATTTCCGGAAATTGCCCGGGCGAACCGGGTTGTCCTGATGATGGTGATCACGAATCAGGAGAATGATCAGTTCAGCGACGAGCTTGGCCGGATCTTACTCAACGATATCCCGATTCAAGATCGTTTTTTGGACAACATCGTCACGACAGCAAACAAATACGGATTTCGCGACATTCATTTTGATTTTGAGTTTCTGCGGCCCGAAGACCGGGAGGCATACAACGCTTTTTTGCGTAAAGCCAAAGCGCGGTTCGCGGAGCAGGGCTGGCTGATGTCGACGGCTTTGGCGCCCAAGACCAGTGCCGGTCAGCAAGGCAAATGGTATGAAGGACATGATTACCGGGCCCACGGTGAAATTGCCGATTTTGTCGTGATCATGACCTATGAATGGGGCTACAGCGGTGGACCGGCCCAGGCGGTGTCGCCTATTGGTCCAGTCCGCCGGGTTCTTGAATATGCGCTGACGGAAATGCCAGGCTCCAAAATCATGATGGGGCAAAACTTATATGGGTACGACTGGACGTTGCCATTTGTGCCGGGAAGCACCGCACGGGCGATTAGTCCGCAGCAGGCGATCCAAATTGCCGCGCGGCATGGAGTCGCCATTCAATACAGCGAGCGGGATCAGGCACCGTTCTTCCATTATTGGGATGCGGAAGGAAGGGAACATGAAGTCTGGTTCGAGGACGCCCGCTCGATCCAAGCCAAGTTTAACCTGATCAAGGAGCTGGGGCTGCGCGGGATGAGTTATTGGAAGCTGGGTTTAAGTTTTCCGCAAAATTGGCTGCTGCTCGAAGACAATTTCGAGGTGGTCAAGCGGGGATAAAGATGAATTGTTGGGACATGATCAGGCTTTGTGATTTTTGCAACAGAGTCGCTTGACAGCCTGCGTTATGATAGAAACAACTTAAGTAATCCAAAATTAAATGAATAGAGATCTTCGGGGTAGGGTGAAATTCCCGACCGGCGGTGAGGTTTCGGCAAGAGGGAACCGCAGCCCGCGACTCGCAGATGGCCTTCACGGCCCGAAGCGACTGACTTGGTGAGAATCCAAGGCCGACGGTAAAGTCCGGATGGGAGGAGATCAATGAAGCTGAAGTTTGAATCAGGGACCTGCCATGGTCGCCTGCCAAGCTTATTTGGTCAGCCCCCGCAAAGCCTTTAGAAAGGTCGATGCGGGGGTTTTCTACGTAGACCCTCTATTCAAGAAGGGGACAGACACCATGGAGAAAGTCAAAGTAAGCAGTGGTGTCCAAATTTCTGCTGGATTGAATGCAGGGGCACTTACGGGCGCATCCGGTCAGATTCAGCACTCGCCCAGAACGGCTCAAGCACGCAAATCGCGCAGCGGTTTCTGGCTTGTCGTGTTGGGTGCAGCATTGTGGGGCGTAGACCCGTTGTTTCGGGTGATCCTGCTGAAGTCGCTGACCTCGGCGCAAATCGTATTGATTGAGCATCTGATTATCGCGCTTTTTGCCATACCGGTCTTATGGAAAAACCGCACCGAGCTTAAAGGGCTTGGTTGGCGTCAAGGGGGCGCGCTGCTATTTATTTCGTGGGGCGGTTCGGCCATCGCCACGATTCTGTTTACGTTGGCCTTGTCAAGCGGTGACCTGAATGCAGTCCTGCTGCTGCAAAAAATGCAGCCGCTGTTTGCCATCCTGCTGGCCGGATTGCTGCTTAAAGAGAAGCTGCCGCGCCACTTTTTCGGATATCTGCTTATCGCGTTGCTTGGAACGTATTTGCTGACCTTCGGGTTTACGATGCCGATTGGGCATTGGAGCGATTTTGTGCAGATCGGCAGCCTGTTGTCGCTAGGCGCTGCCGCATTGTGGGGCGGATCCACGGTGATGGGCCGGTTGATGGTAGGGACGATGAAATATGAGACGGTGACATCGTTGCGGTTTATTTTGGCACTGCCGCTGCTGCTGGCTATCACTTGGAATGAAGGGGCCGCCTGGAGCCTGCCGACCGGCACCTCGCAAATCGCCGCATTTTCCCTCAATATGCTTGGACAAGCGTTGTTGCCGGGGCTGCTAAGCCTGCTCGTCTATTATAAAGGGCTGACAACAACCAAAGCGTCGGTCGCCACCCTGGCGGAGCTGAGCTTCCCAATGGTTGGCGTTCTGATCAACTGGATTGCGTTCCAGCAGTTGATTACAGTAGCCCAGGCATGTGGATTCGTGCTGATTTGGGGCACGTTATTCCTGATCTCCCGTCAGGGAGATACCAACCAATAATCCAGCAAGTCGATGAATAAGCGGGATTTCCTCCTGTCCCACAGGATGGAAATCCTCGCTTTTTTTTCATTCTCCACACCCCTCTTTGGTGAAATTTGTTATGTGATAATAAAAAGTATCAAAAAAGGATGAAGATCATTTGTCGGGAGACGGTGGGAAGTTTCATGTTGGATTTCCAAAGAATCGGCGGGCCTTCATGCACCATACGCGGGAGACATTGCGGCAATGCTGGAAGGAGGGGATTCCCGCCTCGTTTATTTTGATCGATGTCGACCACTGTAAGACGATTAACGACTCCTTTGGCCATCATATCGGAAACGAGCTGCTGCGGGAATTCGCCGGGAAGGTCCATCCTCGACTGCGGGAGGGGGATTTGTTTGGCGCATAACAGCGAAAGGCCGGGCCCATTAGGGCCCGGCTTTTGAAGATTTCAGAAAGTATAAACTTCGGGGCACCGGCATCCTGATATCGCAAGAAAAACTTCCGCTAAACGCGGTCTGTCTACTTTGAATGTACGTCGATAGACGTTTTTCTTATGTTGCAGGCGGGTTTATTTCTCGTCCAGCCACAAAATCGCTGTTACACCGCGCGGATAATACCGGCTGCCGCAGATCACGCCGGCCATCATCTGGTCGCTCCAGCTCCAGTAGGCGTTCTTCTCGGAAGTCAACCAGGCCACATGCGCCGCATCGGCAGCTTGCCCTCGTTCGTCCCAAGGGAGGCCGAGGATCCGGCGGGCGATGAACTGGCAGAGATAAATTTTGCTGAGCCAGGAGTTGTTGCTCGTCGAGGACAGCTTCCAGCCACCGTCCTCGAACAGGCAGATCCCCGGCTGCAGCACCGTGTTCAGATGCGTGGAGAGCGCTGCGATATATGCGCCGAACCGACCGTTTGGATCCAGCGCTTCCTCGCAGCCGGTGTAAAGCGGGAAGATGAGCCCCTCGATCGCAGGAATGATCTTGGAGTCATTGTTCTCTTGAATGACGGCCGGAATGTAACCGCCTGGCAACAGGTGCGAGGTAATCGTGCCTGCGCACAGCTCGGCTTGTCGTCCGGCCAGCGCAGCCGCCGTTTCGCGGCCGTTGTCGCGAAGCAGCTTCTCCATTGCGACGTACGCCGCCCAGCTCTTGCCGGCCAAATAGATGTTGTTCCGCGCTTGCCCCAGCGAGACATCCAGGCTGTCATAGGTGGTAATCTCCGCTCCGCCCATCGTTCGGGAGCTGTCGAGGCCCATGATGCCGGTACGCTGGGACGGGTCAGGATGGTCGCGGTTCACCATGCTTTCCAGACATTGCTCTAGGATCGGCAGGTTGCGGTCCAACCATTCGCGGTCGTTCGTTTGATGCACGTAAACGGTGGCGCTTAGCACCCAGTTGACGAGCTGCTCATGAGTCATGTGAGAGAAGCAGTCATCGATCGCATGCAGCTCATAAGACGAATAGCCGGGACGGGAGAACGAGTTAGCCACGCCCATGTCATGCGTGAAGCTGATGCCGCCAGGATATTCGGTCGGATTCCCGGGAAACCGCACCGTATCCCGATAGCTGTAGCGGCTGGTGTAAAGGTCGAGTTCGTTTTTGACCGTCCATGGATTCATTTTTAGCTCGTAAAACAACTGGTCAACCAGCAAATCAAACGTATTCATCATCCGGTATTCGCCTTCATTGACGATCCAGAGCGGTTTGCCGTCATGCTCCAGCATCTCAGTGGAACCGTAATAGCTGCGGATGGCATGCGCGAGCATAAACTTCTGGTCCTCGCTTAACTTGGCGTCGTTAACGAGCGCGTCCGCTTGGCGGGCGACCTCCAGCTTGCGGTCGAATTGTGCTAACGCATATTCAGCCACTTCTTCGATGTTCGCGAAATACCGCGTATAGTAGTAGGACGCATCCATCCCGGTCGTGACGTAACCGGCACGGTAGAAGCAAAGCGCAAAGCGGTAGGTGGCTTTCTCGCCGGCCGGGGTATCCATAAGCAGCGCGCCCACCGGCCCAAGGCCAAACCGGAGGTTTTCCGGAACCTTTGGCTTAAGAATCGATTCCATCTTAAAAAATCCGGCGCTGGTAATCCGCGGATCGCTCGCCGCAATAGCGGTATGGCGGCCTTGGCCAATGCCGCAAATACGTCCGCCCGTCACGTCCTCCAAGCGGCGGATGGCGCTGACAGGGTCGTTGTTTTGCAGACCAAAGAAGGCTTTGCGCGTCGACGTTCCCCGGGTGTTGTCCACCGTGATCTCTGCAAGCACGGCCGGCATCAGCGCGAAACGCAGCTGCTCTTCCGTTGCCGTCTCGGGGTCAGGCACGCCTTCAAACGGAGAGATCAGGCGGAACGTCAAATCGCCGGCTTGCCATTCGTCAATCGCCGCACCAAACCGGCGGTCGATTTCGCTCCGGTTGTACGGGGTGATGAGATCGCTTTCTTTTTGCTGAACGGAATGCTGCTGGCTGGAGCCTGAACCGCTCTCCTCGGTCGTATAACGATCCCGCTCGTCCAGACCTTCGCCGAAGAACGGTAAAGCCCGGTAACGCTCTTGCCCATCATCCTGCAGTCCAATGTAGATGTTCTGTTTTGGCGGGCTGCCCAGCTCAAGGTCGAAGCCGCCGCTTTGGCCGGGATAACCTAGCGTAAAGCTGGCGAACGCTCCCATCGGGGAGTGATGCGCGTTAAAAAATATATTTTTACCCAAGTTAATTACCTCCTGTTCAATTCACAGCGGTTATGCTAGTTTGATTATAACAAGGCTTTGGAGGAACGCCCATGTCCAAACCGCCAATCGATTTATCCAAAACGTTCACGGTGGCGAGGCGGGGGAAAGCGATCATAGAAAAGCGGAGGGATAAGGGTGGCTAGAGAGCATCAGGTTACCGAGTATATGCTGCCAAATATGGATTCGACGTTTAAGCTCTTTGCCGCGCATTTGCGTACGGTAACGCCGGAGTGGTCGTATCCGCGCCACAGCCACCCGCTGTTTGAGGTGAACTTGCTGCTGGCAGGCAGCCAGGAGATGATCGTCGGCGGCAAACGTTATGTGCAGCAGCCCGGCGATTTCCTGCTGCTTCGCCCTGAAGACGTGCATGAAAGCCGGGCGCTGGGGACGGAGCCAATGACGTATTATTGCTTGCATTTTAACGTCGACGAGCCCGTGCTTCGCGAGCTGTTGTGCCGAGGCGAGACACCGCTTCACACCGCAGACGGGCCGCTGGCCCAAGTCATTCGGCCGAGCTTGGACAAGCTGATCGCGCTTACCTCGGACGGGTCAGGTGCGAAGCTGGCGGACAAGATGCGGGCGATGGCTGCGGTGTTCGAGCTGTTTGCCGGCCTGAGCGAAGGGCTGGCAGAGCAGGAGTCCGGCGCGCCGAGCAGCCGGATGAACCGGATCGCGGCGGAGATCGCCGCCGCGCTGGAGCGCAGCGTCGAGGAGCCGGAGACGGCCTGGAGCGCGTCAACGTTGGGGAACGCAAGCTCCGGCAGCAATGGCGCCGGCGGGGATGGCTCCCATGGCAGCATCACCGGCGGAAGGAGTTCCGGCAGTAGCGTCTCCCGTGGTAACGGCTCCCACGGTCGTCGATCCGTCGACGTTCTGGACGGGGACCGGTCGCGTGAGACCGTTGCGGCGGTTACCGCTGGACTTGGGTACAGCGCGTCCTCCTGCAATCGGATCTTCCGCAGCGTGTACGGGATGTCGCCGCGCCAGTATTTATCGGCGCTGAAGCTAAAGAAGGCCAAGCTGTTGCTGATGGAGCCGGAGCTATCGGTCGAAGCCGTCTCGATACGACTTGGCTACAAGGATATTGCCCATTTCAGCCGTCAGTTCAAACGTTGGACTGGGGAATCGCCGGGCAAGTTTAGAGCACGATTTCATATTTAACTTTGAATTCATATCCATTTTAAATTGAAAGGGGCTAGCTGTTTTGACCATTGAAAATGAAAGCGCTGACTTATTGGCGTTACCGCGAAGCAAGCGGATTGTCTTTTTTGGCGACAGCATTACGGAGAACGGTACGTATATCCGGAACTTGGAGGCTTTTTTCCTGAAGCATCTGCCGGAACACCGGCTGGCCGCCGCTGGCGGAGGCGCTGCAGCTGGCCAAGGCACTGCTGCCGGCGATCGAGCGCGCCGCCGTGATGTAGGGCGGCGCGGAGAGCGCTGAGGCGCGCGAATGGATGGGGTTCGCGCGCACCGACCTATACTTCGGCGCCTTCGCGGACGCCGACCTGGACCTGCTCGAGCAAGGCTGGCACCTAGCCTACTGCCGGCTGAGCCACCTCTACGGCTGCCCGTACGCCGCCGGGCAGATGGAAGCATTTCGCGCCTGGCTGACCGCGAAATACGGGCTCGCCCCGAAGCCGGTGCTGCTCGTCTCCGGCGACGCCGATCTCGACGTGCCGTTTGAGGAGAACGGGGCGGTGCTTGAGCGCACCTACCGGGCACATGGCGGCACGGTGACGACCATCCTCAAGCCAGGCGGCGGCCATCACCCGCACAGCTTGCCCGACGTCACGCCGATTGTGCAGTTTGTCCTTTCTTCGGCTGCGAACCGAATACAGTAGCTGCCTATAGCCGTCCGATGTGTATCGGACGGTTTTCGTTAGGGGAGGGGAACATAGTCTAGCCGCGCTCTTTTCAACGATTATCCCGTTGCATCAGGCAATGAAGAAAGAAAAAGAAATATGATATGCAAAGTCGAAGTAAGATGCTGCAAGAAAACCGATAAGTACGGATATATGCGATAGGGGGAACAGAATCTCTCTGCGGCCCTTTTTTTGACGATTATCCCGTTGAATCAGCTGGTGGAGAATGAGAAGGAAGTAGTCAAGTCAAGTACAGTAGTAAAAAGATGCTGTGAGAAAACCGATGGATAGGAACATATGAAGGAACATATGAGCGACAACTCACTGAGTAGAGATAGATTGCGAAAAAAATTCGGTATAGCTGAATTCGGTATAGCTGTAAATGGGTCGATCAGCTGTGCTCGAAAGTCAAGGTAGGAGGCTCCTATTTCGTGTTGTTTGGCATTCCAATCAGCACCTCTATCATTGCTATTAATAACCTCTTAGTACCTCGATTAGCAGGTTTACGCCGCTGCTGCAAGGAAGGGCTTCTGACCACGTGCGATTAACTGGCGGTAAGGGATCGCTGGAATGGACAGGCACATTTGCAGCAGGTCCTGGCGCATTTCTTCCTCGGAAAAGGTCATGCGCAGGTAACGGCGGACGGTGTACTCATTCAAATACGCCTGCAAATGCGTTATCCCCAAGGCAACATACGTGCGTCTGATAGAGTCCCTCGCTTCTCTCACAACTCTCCGTAGGGGCAGATACATCCGATA